>JBEKFN010000158.1:0-9403 GCA_050013295.1 Terriglobales bacterium | reverse complement strand
CTGCCCTCGATGAGCGATCAGGAACTGGCCGAGACCATCCAGAAGGAAGCGGCGCAGCACATCCCGTTCGATCTGGCGGATGTGAACCTCGACTACCAGATTCTTTCCGACGACGCGACCAGTCCGCAGATGGATGTGCTGCTGGTGGCTGTCAAGAAGGACAAGATTCTGAACTACACCAACGTACTCTCGATGGCGGGCAAGACTCCGTCTATTGTGGATATCGATGCGCTCGCACTGCAGAACTGCTACGAGTACAACTATGAGCCGGCGCCGACACAAGTGGTCGCCCTGCTCAACCTGGGTGCGAGCGTGATGAACATCAATATCGTCAAGGGCACGACGCCGCTGTTCCCGCGCGACGTTTCGGTGGGCGGTCATCAGTACACCGACTCGCTGCAGAAGGAACTGGATTTGAGCTTTGACGACGCGGAATCGCTCAAGCTGGGGCGCAAGGTGGGCACGGTGCAGGACGACGCGAAGACGCCCATCCTGCAGCAGGTCACGGAAATCATTGTGCTGGAAATTCAGAAGACCTTCGACTTCTTCCGCGCCAGTGCGGCGGGCGAGCACATCGAAAAGATTTATCTGGCCGGGGGTTCGGCCAAGGTTCCGGGCCTGGTGGAAGCGTTGCGCCAGGAGTTCTCGATGCCGGTCGAGTTGTTCAACCCGTTTCAGAAAGTGGTGGCTCCGGTGGAAGGCGCCGGGGCGCAGTTGGTCGAACAGAACGCCGGCCAGTTGGCAGTGGCCGTGGGTTTGGCCCTGAGGAGCTTTGAAAAGCTATGATCCGAATCAATCTGCTGGGCTCTCCGAAACCGAAAGGCAAGAAGAACGTTGCCGTCAGCATGCCGAGTATGGATCTGGGCAACTTAGGCGGGCCCCTGGTTCAGGTGGCCGCCGTGTTGCTGATTGCCGGCGCCGTCAATGGCGGTTACTGGTACACCCTCGATCGAGAGAAGAAAGCGATCGAGGTGCAGAGCCGGCTGGCGGAACAGAAGAACCGGGAACTGGCCGACATCAAGGTGCGGTACATGGAGCGGCAGAGGCAAGCCGAGCTTTATAAGCGGCGGGTAGATGTGATCGACCAGCTGCGTAACAACCAAACCGGCCCGGTCGCCCTGTTGTCCATGATCGCCGATACGGTCAACCGCACCGAAGCGGTGTGGCTGAACAGCATGCAGGACCAGGGTGCGAACGTGGCCATCGACGGCACGGCGCTGAGCAGCGATGCCGTGGCCAACCTGATTTCCAACCTGCAGAAGACCGGTTTTTTCCGCAACATCGAGATTAGGGAAAGTTATCAGGACGAAGGCATAAAGGACATGCAGGCGTTTCAGTTCACGCTGACCTGCGAAAAGGCGAAGTCGTAAAGGCGGAACCGACTATGAATCTTGGCGAATTAAATGGGGTGAAGTTGCTGGGCGTGCTGGTCCTGGTGGCAGCGTTAGCCACCGGCGGCCTTTACTACACCGTCTATAAGTCGCAGCGCAACCAAAATGATGCGGCCCAGATCAAGCTGCAGGCCAAACTGCGCGAGAACGCGGAACTCGAAGCCTACCGGCCGAAACTGGCCGACATCGAGCGCCAGCTGGCCAGCCTGAAGCAGCAGCTCGAAATCGAGCGGCGCATCGTGCCCGACGAAAAGGAAGTGGACAACTTCATGCGCATGGTGAGCGGAGAAGCCCGCAAGTCGGGTGTGGAAATCCGCCGCTATACGTCGCGTCCCTACGCCGCGAAAGAGTTCTACACCGAAGTGCCGTTCGAAGTCGAGTTCGATGGTCCGTACTACTCCATGCTGGGGTTCTTCGACCGGTTGGGAAAAGTGGAGCGCATCGTAAACGTCTCCAACCTGCTGGTCTCTACGACCCGCAAGCCAGCCGACGCAAAAGCGAAGCATACCTACCAGTACGCGCCCAGTGAGAGTGTGGTGGCCACCTGCCTGACCACAACGTATTTCAGTCACGACCTGGATCCGGCGGCGCCGGCCAGCAAGCCCGGACCACCGGTGAAAAAGTAGGAGGGACAGGATGAAGATGAAGCCAGCAATCCCGATAACGACGACAATTCTGGTTTCGGTACTGGCCGCGGGCTTGGCCTCGGCCCAGAGTCCCCGCATTATCCAGAACACGCGCAACACGATGAACACGGTGAATAGCAATGCCACGGCCGCCTCGAATGAGGCTCTGGGCAATCACCCATCCGCTCCGGCGAACGCCACGCATCCTCCGGCCAAGTCGAGCGCAGTCAGGGTGGCTACGCCGGTGAAGTCGTCCTCACCACCGGCGGACGCGCGCTCGGCGGACGCGAAAAGAGCGGACGCGAAAAGAAGGGAAAGAGACCGCATGAGACGCGGTGGGGCAGTCTTGGTTGAGCAAATCGTGCAGCCAGCGCCCACTGCGGCTCCCGAAGAAAACGCGTCGGCGGACGCTGTCGCAGCCGGCCATGGCGTTGCGGGAGGCGGCGAGAATGCGGAGAGCGAGCAGTCGGTCGTTCCCGACAGCAAGTACAACGCCAACGGCAGACGGGATCCTTTCGTTAGTCCGGTGGTGAGCCGCGCCGGCGGTTCGGGTTGCAGCACCGGCAAGAAGTGTCTGGAAATCGGCGCCATCAACCTGCGTGGTGTGGTGCGTGCCGAAGGCGGTTTCATCGCCGTGGTCAGTAACAGTATGAATAAAGCTTATTTTCTGCGGGAGAACGATCCGGTGTTCAACGGTTACGTGATGAAAATCACGGGCGACTCCATCGTTTTCCAGGAAACACTGCAGGACCGGATGGGCAAGACGTTTACGCGGGAAGTAGTGAAGAAGATTACGACTCCGGCGGTTTAGGCCACGGAGACAACAAAGACTTCGAAGAAACGCGTTCTAGGAAACACATGGAGGCGAAACGGCCTCGCATGGGGAGATAGGGAAATGCGAAAGCAACTGCTGGGTCTCTTAGTTCCGCTGCTGGCGTTCGTAGTGATAACGATCGCAGCCGCGGCTGACACGACGGGCAAGGGGGTGGCCGCGGGCGCTCGATTGCAGAGGCTCGAGGTCGCGCACAGCCAGGACGGATTGCGTATCGAGTTCAAGGCGAAGGGCGCACTGGCGCCCAAACTGTCGACACTTGAATCACCGGCACGCATCGTCGTCGACTTTCCCAACACCGTGATGGCCACGGCGCAGAGCCACATCGTGGTTGACCGCGACGGCGTGAAAGACGTCCGCATCGGGATGGACGGGCAAGTCCCGCCCAGCACGCACGTGGTCATTGATCTCGCCGACGGTGATCGCGCCGCCAGCCGCCAGCATGAATTAGTGGCGGGTCCGGAAGGCAGCTTCGTCCTCAAGATCCACGAGGCGGCGCTGGCCCATCGCCAACCCGCGCCGGCCGTTAAATCGCCGGCCGCGAGTCAGGCGCCGCAACTGGCGCTGGCTTCGGCTCCGGTAACCCCGGCAACGACCTCGACAACGACCTCGGCAACGGCAACGGCGGTTGCGCCGGCTCCGGCCTCGGCAGAGAACGCCGGGAAACCGGCGGCGGACTTTGCCTTCGTCGAACCCAAGTTTTCGCCCAAAGCCGCCGAGCCGGTCGCGAAGGCCCAGGAAGCGGCCAGCCGCTTTGCCGACAAGACGGCGGCGGAACTGGTTGCCACCAATACCAATGCCGCCCTCGGACAAGCGGGCAGCAACAAGCCGACCATCCAGCCGGCCGTGAACCTGGCCGCCGAGCAGAAGGCGCAGCTGGAACAGAAGCCCGCGGTGAACGGAGCCAAGTACACCGGCGAGCCGATCTCGGTCAATCTTAAGGATGTGGATCTGAAAGATTTCTTCCGCCTGATTCACGAGATCAGCGGTCTGAACGTCGTGCTCGATCCCATGATCCACGGCAATCTGACCATCGTGCTCGATGACGTGCCCTGGGATCAGGCGCTGGACATCGTGCTCAAGAACAACGACCTGTCTCGCCAACTGGACGGCAATGTATTGCGCATCGCCACCGTTGATACGTTGAGGAAGGAAGCCGAGAACCGGCGCGCGCAAATCGATGCCGAGGCCCTGGCGGTAGACAAAGTCAGCATCACCCGCTTCCTCAGCTACGCCCACGCCAAGGACCTGTTGCTGCCGCTCAAAAAGTTCCTGAGTCAGCGTGGCGACATCGTCGCCGACGAACGCACCAATTCAATTATCGTTGCCGACATTCCGGCGGTTCTGCCGCAGATTGACCGCCTCATCCAGCAGATGGACCGCAAGACGCAGGAAGTCGAAATTGAAGCCCGCGTGGTGGCAGCCACCCGCAGCTTCGCCCGTGACATCGGCGTGCAGCTGGGCCTGGGTTGGGGCAACGGGACAACCTCAGTTGGCGGAGCGCCAAACGTTGGCACTTCGTCGATCACCCAGAACGTTACGAATCCGAATTACTTCACCACCAGCAGCGGCCCGACCGGGAGCTCGATACCGTTGTTTTCGAACCTGGGCGCAGTGGGCCCGACCAGCGGTCTGCAACTTATCAACGCCACCAACAACATGCGGATCGACATGATTCTCACGGCGGCCGAGTCGCGCGGCTTGCTGAAAGTTCTTTCCCGTCCGCGTATCGTCACCCAGAACAACATTCAGGCGGTCGTGAAACAGGGCGTAAAAATACCGATCATGACCGCGCCCTCGTTAAGCGCGCCGGCGACCGCAACCTACGTGGATGCATTCCTGCGATTGACGGTGACTCCGCAGATCACGTCGGAAGGCACCATCTTTCTCAACGTGGATGTCGAAAACACCTTGCCTAACTTCGGCCAGGAAGACGGACTGGGCAACCCGGAACTGATCACCCAGCAGGCCACCACGCAAGTGCTGGTGACCGATGGCGGCACGGTGGTGATTGGCGGCGTGATCCAGACCAACAACTCGCTCAATATCTCGCAGGTGCCTTTGCTCGGGGATATCCCGTTCCTTGGCAACCTGTTCAAGCATCGCACGGTGGTAACTACAAACCAGGAGCTGATTTTCTTCATCACGCCGCGCATCATTCAAACCTAAGCGCGACGCTAGAACCGCCCAAGCCGCCGGCCTTCTCGGAGAACCCGCCGAGATCCCGGCGGCTTTCCTTTTGCGGCGAGCCACGAGCTATGGGCGCGAGCTTGAAGCCATGAACTCGTAGCTCGCAGCTCGCAGCGCCGTCTTGCTACACTCCTCCTATGGACCACGCTGGACGCCTGCGCCGGCTCCAAGCCTCGCTCTCGGGCCACAAGCTCGACTCCCTGCTTATCACTCACCTCCCCAATGTTCGCTATCTCTGTGGCTTTACTGGCAGTGCGGCTGCGTTGCTGGTGGGGGATCGTGGTTCCATCCTTTTTACAGACGGGCGCTACCGCACCCAGGCAAAAGAGGAAATGAAGGGTGCGCATCTCAATAGTGTGAGCATGGTCATCGCGCGCCAGTCCCCGCTGCTGGCGGCGGAGTGGCTGGCCGCGCAGCGGAGACGCTCGACGCCAGCATGGGTGGGCATCGAACCGGAGTCGATCACCGCCGGCATGCGCGACCGGTTAGCTTCTGTGCTGAAGGGGAAGGCGCGCTTGCGTTTCGCGCCCCCGCTGGTCGAGCGTGCCCGCATGGTGAAGGATGCGGCCGAGGTTCTATGCATCCGGCGGGCGGTCGAACTCGGCGCCAGTCTGTTTCAGGTTGCTCGCAACAGAATTCGGCCGGGCGTGTGTGAGGTCGAAGTCGCCGCCGCCATGGAGTACGAGGCTCGTTGTGCCGGGGCCGAAGGCATGTCGTTTCCCACGATACTTGCTTCCGGAACGCGCTCGGCGATGGTGCATGGCCGGGCCTCGGGCGCGCGCATTCCCCGCGGGTTCGTGGTCTGTGATTTTGGTGTTATACTCGCCGGTTATTGCTCGGATCGCACCCGCACTGTGCACGTCGGTCGTCCGTCGGCGGAAGCTCGACGGCTGTATGAAGCCGTGCTGGAAGCGCAGCAGGCAGCCATCTCGGCGGTCCGCCCGGGAGCCACGGCCGGCGAAGTAGATGGCGCCGCGCGGCGTGTGCTGCGCCAGCGAAAACTGGCCCGCTACTTCACCCATTCGACCGGGCATGGTTTAGGATTGGAGATACACGAGGCGCCCAGGTTGGCCGAGGGGCAGAGCCAGAGACTGGAACCGGGAACAGTCATCACGATTGAGCCGGGCGCGTACGTGCCTGGGAAGTGGGGTGTGCGGATCGAAGATGTGGTGGTGGTTACGCCTTCGGGCTGCGAAGTGCTGATGCCCACAGAGAAAGAACTGGTTATTATTTAGCAACTGCTGGTGTGGGGACGGGGCGGCGCCTCCCTGAGCGGAGCCGAAGGGCCCCATCCTGGCTGGGCAAAGCCCCGCCGCCACACATAATACGAAACCAAAACGGAACCCGCCCTTATCCATGAATCAAAAAGAGCTGAAAGAACTGATCGAGTTCTTGATCGAAAAAGACATTGCCGAGTTTGAATTGGAGCGCGGCGATGTCAAGTTGAAGATCAAGCGCACCGCGGAACCGTCGCCCGCAGCGGCGCCCGACTCGCGTCATATTGCGGTTCAATCCGCACCGATCATGGTTCCGGCTTCGGCTCCCGTGCCCGGACGGGTTGATTCGGCAGCGAGCGCCGGTGCGCCTGAACCTCCCGGACCCGACGAAGGATTGCACATTGTGCGGTCGCCGATCGTGGGCACTTTTTACGAATCGTCCTCGCCCGGCTCCCCGCCCTTGGTCAAAGTCGGCGATGCGCTGGAAGTGGGCCAGGTTTTGTGCATTGTTGAAGCGATGAAGCTGATGAACGAAATCGAATGCGACGTGGCGGGAGAGTTGGTCAAGAAGCTCGTCGCCAACGGCCAGCCCATCGAGTACGGCCAGGAACTGTTCGCCGTACGGCCGGCGAAATAAGCCGTCAGCCATCAGCCGTCAGCCTTCAGGAAAATCCTACGAGCGCGCAGTCCTGAGGTTTCCTGATGGCTGATGGCTGACAGCTGAGAGCTTTCCCATCATGTTCAAGAAAATTCTGGTAGCGAATCGTGGCGAGATTGCGCTGCGCATCATTTGCGCATGCAAGGAACTCGGCATCCGCGCCGTCGCAATCTACAGTGAAGCGGACCGCAATTCGCTGCATGTGCGCTTTGCCGATGAGGCGATTTGCATTGGCCCCCCGCAACTGGCGCAGAGTTATCTCAACATTCCCACCGTGATCAGCGCCGCCGAAATCGCGAATGTGGACGCCATCCATCCCGGTTACGGCCTGCTTTCGGAAAATGCCAACTTCGCCGAAGTCTGCGAAACCTGTCACATCAAGTTCATCGGACCCACTCCCGATGTCATCCGGCTGATGGGCGAAAAAGAAAAAGCTCGCGCTGCCATGAAAAAGCACGGCGTGCCCATCCTTCCCGGCTCGGACGGCGTAGTCGCCTCTGATGAAGAAGCGCGCGAGTGGGCGCGCCAAGTCGGCTTTCCGGTCATCCTCAAGGCCACGGCCGGCGGCGGCGGGCGCGGCATGCGCATAGTGCGCAATGAAGATGAGTTGCCCGGCCTTTACCGTCAGGCGCAGTCGGAGGCCTCAGCCGCCTTCGGCAATGGCGACCTTTACCTGGAACGCTATGTCGAGCACCCGCGCCACATCGAATTCCAGGTGCTGGGCGACGAGCACGGCAACGTTGTCAGCCTGGGGGAACGCGAGTGCTCGATCCAGCGGCGCCACCAGAAGCTGATCGAAGAATCGCCGTCGGTGCGGATGACGCCCGAGCTGCGCCAGGAAATCGGAGACGTCATCGGCAAAACGCTTAGCCAGGTCGGCTACCACAATGCCGGCACCATCGAATTCCTCATGGACACGGGCCCGGACACGGACACGAACACAAAAACGAAAAAAGAGCGGCGGCTTTACTTCATTGAGATGAACACCCGCATCCAGGTGGAGCATCCTGTCACCGAGATGGTCACGGACGTGGACCTAGTGAAGAGCCAGATCATGATCGCCGCGGGCGAAAAGCTGGCCGACGTGTTGCAAGGCCCCATCGTGCATCGCGGACACGCCATCGAGTGCCGCATCAATGCCGAGCATCCGGAGAAGTTCACGCCCTCGGCAGGCAAGATCACCACGTTCAATCCCCCGGGAGGGACGGGCGTGCGCATCGATACGGCCGCATACGCCGAAGGCACGATTCCTCCATATTATGATTCGCTGATTGCCAAGCTCGTGGTGCGCGGCAAGGATCGCAGCGAAGCCATCTCGCGCATGAGCCGAGCTCTAGGAATGTTTATCGTGGAAGGAATTTATACGACGATTCCGCTGCACCGGCGTATCCTGGCTGATCCGGATTTCCGCGCCGGGAATTTTGATACGGGATTCATCGAGAGATTCCTGGCGAAGGCGAAATAGGGTGGTGGCGGGATGGCGTTTTTCACCAACCAACATGCGTCGATGTCAGCACTCCAACAGGACAGCCCAGAACTCAGTCTCTAATTGCGTACCGTTTAACTCTGCCACGCGCCGCAGGAACGTGCCGCGCTGGGCATCGGAAAGTGGGTTGTTGTCGCGCTCAACCGGATTGCTACGACCCTCTGATATACGTGCAAATTCTTCGAGCAACTGCGCAAATGCGTCAATCGAAATTGCGACAGGCTGAGGTTCCCACACGCCTTCGCCGTGAACAGCGGTTAGCACAGGTAGAGCAGAGTCATCCGTATCAATGAAGAGGGGATCACCGCAAGCGGTCTCGTAGCCGATCACAGTCCAGTTTGGCCGCCACGCGCCAAGATCGCGGCTGCACAATGACTTGCCATCGCGTGCGACAGAATACCCGACCTGACCCTGCTCAATTTCGGCAGCACCAAACAGCTTTATTCCGCCGCACCCATACGCTACTTTATCCACTGGCAACGCTGCGCGAACTTCCCTGTAGCGCGATGGCAGATTCATGCGATTTTACTCATTGGTACTTTTCAGTTGGGGGTCGGCGTACTTCGGCAAACCACAGTGGACACATCGTCTTGCAAAGGAGTTGTAGTACCACCATTTTTCAAAAAACCACTTTCCGCATCTCGGGCACGGAAAGCGTAGAGCGAGGTTTCCAGCTATGACGAAAAACACCATCCATGCAACGGCTACTACAAAGGCGGGAGTGAACGTAGAGAACAGACGTATTGACAGCAACGCGATAACAAACACAACGGGGACATAACCGATAAAGGCGAACAGAGCGAGGTTTCTTCGCCTTCGATAATCGTCCCAAGAGCTAGGCGCGGGCATCTCAAGGCAAGTGTAGCGCAGGCTGTGATGATTGTTGATAACAAGGGTCATTACTACCCTAGTCCCACTCGATGTAGGCCGTTGGTACCGACGCTAAGCTCGGGAACGCATAGACTACGCAAGGACAATGCTACTTCCTCGTCTATACCCCATT
>JBEKFN010000157.1:0-9413 GCA_050013295.1 Terriglobales bacterium | reverse complement strand
ATTCCGCGCGGCATGGCGCTCGGCTTGACCATGCAGTTGCCGACCGACGATCGCCACAACTACTACAAGAACTATCTCGACACGCAGATTTCCATCTTGATGGGCGGGCGCATCGCGGAAGAGCTTTTCCTGAACCAGATGTCGACGGGCGCGGGCAACGACATTGAGCGGGCCACGGAACTGGCGCGCAAGATGGTTTGCGAGTGGGGCATGAGCGACCTGGGGCCGGTAACCTTCGGCAAGAAAGAAGAGCAGATTTTCCTGGGACGCGAGATTTCGCAACACCGCGACTACAGCGAAGCCACCGCCATCCAGATCGACGAAGAAGTCCGGAAAGTGGTGAGCACGGGCTACGCGACCGCGAAGCGAATCCTTTCCGAGAATCGCGAAACGCTGATCCGGATCGCGAAGGCGCTGATCGAACGCGAAGTGCTGGACGCCACGGAGATCAAGATGCTGGTCGAGGGGCAGGAGCTGCCGCCGATCAAGCCGCTCCCGGCGAAGGCCGACGACGGCGTGCAGCAAGTGCTCAAGCCGGAACGCGCCCCTGCCAAAGGCGGCGAGCGGCCAGCGACGGCGTAAGTGCAGTGGATAGAGGCCAGTGGCCAGTGAATCGTTTCAGGTGGGCGGCCGGTTTCGGCCGCCCATTTCCTTTCTGCAGCACCAGCGCCACAACTGCAAAGATTTTTCGCGAACCACTGGCCACTGACCACTATTCACTGGTCACTGCGTCTGGCGTGCGATACTCGTATGCATTGTGAATCTGACCCTCCATTCTAAAGTTGCTCTTATCACCGGCGGATCGCGAGGAATTGGCGCGGCAGTGGTGCAAATGTTTGTGGCCGCGGGCGCGAAAGTTGTCTTCAATTATCAAGCGGCCAAGGCGCAGGCCGAGAATCTGGTGCGTGAGTGTGGCGTGGAAAACTGCCGCGCGCTGCAAAGCGATCTTTCGACCACGGAGGCGGCGCGGCAACTGGTATCGTCCGCGATCTCGGCCTTCGGGCGGCTCGACATCCTGGTCGCGAATCACGGCATCTGGCCGCCTGAGGACGCACCCGTCGACCGCATGTCCGATGAACAATGGCATCGCACCATCGCCGTGAATCTCGACAGCGTCTTCGCGCTGGTCAAGCATTCGGTGGGACAGATGAAGAAACAGGCCGCGTCATCCGGAGAGTCCTCCGAAACTGCCGCCGGCCACATCGTGCTGGTCAGTTCGACGGCCGGCCAGCGCGGCGAAGCTTTCCACTGCGACTATGCGGCCTCGAAAGGCGCGCTGATCAGCATGGTGAAAGGGCTCTCGACGGAACTGGCGAGCGACCATATTTATGTCAATTGTGTCGCGCCGGGGTGGGTGGCAACCGATATGGCGGCGCCGGCGCTGAATGATGCGCCCACACGCGAAAAGGTCTTTCGATCCATCCCGCTCGGGCGCGTGGGGAAGCCGGAAGAAATCGCGGGGCCGATTCTGTTCCTGTGCACGCCCTATGCTGGATTTATCACGGGCGAAGTTCTTAACGTGAACGGCGGCGCGGTGCTGGTGGGGTAGGGGAGCACATGAGGATTCTCTGGATTCGATTCACTGCGATAGCCGTTCTGACATCCGCGCTTGTTTGGGCACAGCAACCCAGCAATTCATCGACTGCCGAGGCGTTCGAATATGGCCGCATCGCCAACAATGTGTACACGAACGACTGTCTCGGCTTTTCGCTCGCCATACCCGCCGCTTGGCGGTTAGACACCCAGTTTCTCGGCGCCGATGGAAAGGCCAGACACTTGGGAGGGCAGTTGGTCCTGTTGCTGCTCGACCAGCACAAGGAAGGTTCCTTCGGGAACAGGATCGTTCTCATCGCTCGCGACGCGAGTGGTTCAGTTCCGGGTCCTGAGGAATTTGTCTCCAAATCTCTACACGTACAACTTGATGCCGATCGAGAACACCGGCAAATGGTGAAAGACACTTATCCCGTTGATTACGGCGGGAAGATTTTTTTCCGCGCCGATTACAAGCAAGCCATAGGCAACGGCGGTACGTTGTACGCCGCTTTTGTCTACACGAAGTTCCGAGGGTTCTACATCGGGGAAACTAACATGGCTGGGTCGCCCGAGGAGCTAGACCAGTCTGCGAGTTCGCTTCGGCAGATCTCGTTCCGGGGAGACCAGCCAAATCCAAAGTGCGTGATGAGCAGCGACAACAGCCCTGATACCGGGGGCGTCATTGGCGGAGCACCTACCTCTAAGCCAGGTACGCCGCAGCCCGACTCAGGGCAACCGACGCCTGTGCGCGTCGCCGAAGGGGTCGCGACAGGCTTACTGATCAAGAAAGTTCCGCCGGATTATCCTGACATTGCGAAACAGGCCCGCGTTCAAGGGCAGGTTGTCATGAAGGCGGTGATCGACAAGAACGGGGACATTGAGGATCTCACTCTCGTCTCTGGCCATCCCATGCTTGCTCCGGCAGCCCTCGCGGCGGCTAAGCAATGGAAATACAAGCCATACCTGCTCAACGGTCAGCCCGTGAAAGTTGAAACGCAGATCACCGTGAATTTCTCGTTGCAGTGATCCGTGAGCGAGACGGCGCATCAGCGCTACGAACAGCTAAAATCGTTCTGGAGGCTTCTAATCCAATAGAATCATGACTGGCTTTCTTATTGTTTTGCTGCTGTGCGCGCTGGGCGGTGCCCAAACCGCTCAAACGCCCGCTCCACCGCCTGCTTCCCCTGTGCGCGCCGCCGCTCAGCCCGCCGTCAACATGAACGACTCCGACAACGCCCGCAAGGCACGGACAGTTCTCGATCAGACCATCCAGGCGCTGGGAGGACAACCGTATCTCACTTACGAAAACCGGAGTGAGGAAGGACGCTACTATCCCCTTCATCACGGACGTACCGAGAGCACCGGGATTCCCTACAGATACTATGTCGAGTATCCGGACAGGGACCGTTTCGAAGTCATCCACACGAAGGACGTCTTTCTGCTTTTTGGGCAGGTGGGCAACGTCAAGGTCAAGAACAAGTCCGATCTTGTTCTGATTCACAATGGCGACAAAGGGTACGAGGTTACGTACAAGGGAACAGCGGCGCAGGATAAGCCCGATTTGGAGAACTACCTTCGCCGTCGCGAGCATTCGCTCGAATGGGTGTTCCGCAAGTGGATGCGCGATCCGAACGTGGCCCTGTTCTACGATGGCGCGGCGGTAGTGGATGGCAAGGAGACGGAAGGGGTCACGCTGCTCAACAGCCTGAACGACTCGGTGAGCGTTTTCCTGGACCTCAATTCGCACTATCCGGTCAAGATCAGTTACTCGTGGCGCGATCCCAAGGACAAGCAGAAAAATGTGGAAGAAGAGATCTACGACAGTTACAAACTGGTGCAGGGAATCTGGACCCCGCACTCCATTACCCGTTATTTCAACGGAGAGACTTCGCAGCAGCGCTTCATCAACATCGCCAGCTACAACCTGAAGCTGCCGGATTCAATGTTCGAAGCGGCGGTGACCTACGACCCCACAGTACCGCTGAAGAATCGGTAAACGTGCCGGCAAGATTTCACGATGATCTGTTGCCAACGGCGCTTCACGGGTGAGCATCGGCCAGCGAGGCAATTCGCCGGACGTGGATTTTATTCTCGCGCTTGCGGGTTTGCGCAATGTCGTAGGCCGCTTGCATACGCATCAGCGTGTCCATATTCATTCCAAAAGCTTTCTCAATGCGTAGCGCCATGTCTCCGGAGAGGGCGGCCTTGCCGTTCAGCAGGCTGGACAGAGCAGGTCGGGAAACCCGAAGCGCGATAGCAGCCGCCGTTACCGACAGGCCCGCAGGCTGGATGATTTCCGTCCGGATGAAATCTCCGGGATGGCACGGGGTTTTCATAGGCATAGCATTCCTCCTTATTGTCCTAGTGGTAGTCCTCCAAGTTCACGTCGTAGATTTCGCACCCTCCGATGTCGATGCTGAACGTCAAACGGCGGTTACGGCTAACGCTGAGGCTCCAAGTACCCTTCCGGTCGCCGACCAGTGTGTGTGCTTTCCACGCTGGGAGCGAGTGCAATTCCGCAGGGTCTTGCATGTTATCGAGAAACGTCAGCATTTTGCGGAGCTTGTCTACCGACTCGGGCGGAACGCCTTTTGCTATGTCCGCCGCGTAGAATGCCTTCAGACCCTTGTGGACGAAGCTTCGTATTTGCACCTGACAGACTGTAGCCTGACGCTTAACACTTGTCAACTCGATAGTGCCGGTGCTTCCGAGACTGAACCGTCCTTATCAAAGCCGCGGCTAGTAGCGAGAGCCGCCACCCAAGGGAAAAGCGGCCCAAGTTCCTCCCCGAACACCCCCAAACATCCATAATTGCCTGAACAAGTTAGCCTTTGACATGGCAGAACCAGCCACGGAGTGTGGCTGTTTTGCCACATACGGAAGTCGGCCCATCCCTGTAAGCTGATAGAGCACAAAAGACTTACCGTCCTCCCCTTGACGCACGAGCAAACAATTCGTGCTGCGGTGACCTGCACAGGAGTGGGTCTCCACAGCGGCGCCCCGGTCAGCCTGCGGATTCTGCCCGCCCCTCCCGGAACGGGAATCGTCTTCCACCGCACCGACCTCGACGGTTTCGCCATCGAAGCCAGCGGACGCAACGTAGCCCGCGTCAGTTACGCCACCAGCCTGATGAAGAAGGGCGTGCTCATCTCCACCACCGAACACCTGCTCTCGGCGTTTACCGGCGTCGGCATCGACAACGCCATCGTCGAACTGGACAATCTGGAGTTGCCCATTCTGGATGGCAGCGCCCGTCCCTTTGTCCAAATGATTCAAAAGGCCGGCATCCGGCAACAGCGCAAAGCGCGCACCTATCTCCGAATCGTGCGCGAGATCGAGTTGCGCGAGGGCGATAAATTCATCGCCGTGTATCCGGCGGACGCCTACTCGGTTTCTTATTCGATCAACTTTCCTCACCCACTCATCGGCAAGCAGACCTTTTGCGTGCGGCTGACCAATGGCAGTTTTCTGAAAGAGGTTGCGCCGGCGCGCACCTTTGGATTCCTGCATGAAGCCGATGCCATGCGGCAGCAGGGACTGATCCGCGGCGCATCGACCGAGAATGCGATCGTGCTGAACCGCCACGAAGTTCTGAATCCGCCCTTGCGTTTTCCCGACGAGTTCGTGCGCCACAAAGTTCTCGACCTGATCGGCGACCTGGCTTTGATTGGGAAACAGATACTCGGTTCGGTGGTCGCCGACCGCGCCGGCCACGCCATGCATACCGCGCTGGTGTCGCGCATTTTGCGCGACCGGTCGTTCTGGGAAGAAACAGAACTGGAAGATGAAACTGCGGCGCCGGCCTTCGCCTCCGCGGTTGGTCTTAGCGTATAGCGAGCCGTTGGCAAAGCCATTTTCTGCTAACTGTGGAAGCGAACTGGGGCGATTAGCTAGCGATAAACGAATAACGACAAACGACTAACGACTAACGACTAACGACCAGCGACTGCCTCCCGCCTTCCCCTTCTCGCGTAAACTACTCTTACCAACTTGAACAAGATCAAACATTTTGTCCACGCTTACGGCGACTGGATCAAGCACGTTCTCGCGCCTCTGGGGCCGTGGGGGATGCTGGCGTTTGCGGCGGTGGATGGCTCGTTCATGGGAATGCCGCTGGATCCGATTTTCGTGGGCTACGTTTACCACGACCGCCCGCGGTTCCTGCTGTACGTGCTGCTGGGCTCAGCCGGCTCGGCGCTCGGAAGCATCGTTCTCTACGTCATCGGGTACATGGGTGGCGAGGTGTTGTTGCGCAAGCGGGTTTCGCCGGAGCGGTTCGAGAAGATACACGAATCCTTCGATCGCCATGAATTCTGGGCGCTGATGTTTCCGGCGATGTTGCCGCCGCCCGCGCCCTTCAAGATTGTGGTGCTGGCAGCGGCGGCCTTCGAAATGAACTTCGCGCATTTTCTGCTGGCGATTTTTTTGGGACGGTTCGTGCGCTTTCTGATTGAGGCGCTGCTGACGCTCTGGTTTGGTCCGCAGATTGTGACCCTGGCGGGGAGCCTTTTCGCGCACCACTTCGTCGGGATTCTGGTGGGAGCCGGAGTGCTGCTGGTGGCGTGGCTCGTCTGGCGTCGGGCGAAGCGGGGGAGCACGGACAATAAAAACGCAACTACGGATTGCCGGCCAGGGATCGAACCGACATCATTGTGATTCGCAGCTACCTGTGTGGACGGCGGAGAGAACATCCTCGGACCAAAGAGGAAGAGGTGCCTTGCCGGCGGCGTTCTGTTCTGCGGCTGCCCGGTTGTAGAGCATGAGCAGGCAGCGCGGATCGAGCATGGTGCCGATCAGAGCCGGTCGGCCAAATCGCTTCTCGACCATCACCGACATCTTGTAGCCAACGGTGTACCACGGGCCTTGGATACCGAAGAATGACCCGGCCTTCTCTCCGATAGCATCGTTGCTCGCGAACTTGGCGTTCAGAATGTCGAGGAAGAACTGGTTCACTGCGCGGAGATCGTCGTTGAACTGGCCCATGTCATGTTCCCAGCGGGCATGCTCCGTGGGCGAGCTGGCCGCGTGCGGATCAACGTCGGGCCCTCCGGCAGCAGCGAGCATGGCAAAGCCCTCGCCGAAACTGCCCATCCAGTCAGCCGCCGTGTGAGCAGGCTCGGGCAAGGCGGCGATCTTCTTGTTGTAGATGGGACCGACGCTGCCGAGACCGATGTGGTGCAGCTCATGGGTCACGTTGTTCTCGAACTTCTCGCGGCTCACCTCCGGATCGAGATACAGGAAGATGGTGGGGTCGGAGGAAAGGTCCCAGACGAAGCTGTTGGTCACCGGCTTGATGACGGGATACACCTTCGCGTGGAGGGCGGCGTCAGCAGGCAGATAGGCGAGAACCCGGGTGGCGTCCTGGCGCAGATCGGCTTTCCTCCAGCGATCGAGGGTGCTCGAAAGCGCGGCGGCACGCGGCAGAAGGTCGGCGGAGAGGACGAAGCGTCTGAAGTCGTCGTCGGTAAAGGCGCGGGTGGGATCGTGGAAACTTTCCCCGATCGCTTTCTCGCGCTGCTTGAGACGCTGGTAGGGAGCGGTAGCGAACAATTTCTGCCACTCGGAGTCGGCGACGGGCTTGCCCTGATTGCGAAGCGCGAGGATGGCCAGCACTTGGTCGGCTTCGCTGGTGTCGAGGGTCAACTGAACCCGGTCACTGGCGGCGAGTGAAAGGGAGAAGGAGAGCAGGAGCAGAAACACCGGCAGCCGAACACGCATAAAAATTTCCCTGCGAGTTGGACGGCGAAGGTTGGAGAAAGTAAGCCCAGTCTTCCTCCGCGCCTCAACCGAATTGGTCGGACCTGAATTTCAATAGGAAATCTAAGCGGCTGCGGTTCCGTGCGGCTTGTGAGAGCGGGCGACCACGGCGGCGACTGCGGGCACGCCGAACATGACTGCTGTGAAGAGCATGTCGCCGGCGACTCCGCGGCGGAAGAACGGCAGGCCGGCGGCGTAGCAAGTCATCAGTCCAGCCAGGGTCTTCGGATACATTCCCCAGCATGCCCAGACGGCGAAATTACTGACCACGAAGAAAGAGACGGAACTGGCTAGCGCGGCGCCGCCGACCCGCAGCCAGTTGGTGTTTTCCCGCAGCCGGGTGCCGAGCAGGAGAATCGCCGCATACCACGCCCAAGTCACGAAATGGTCCCAAGTGAGGGGATACGAGTAGGCGATCTTGGTGAGGATGACGTCCGTAGCAGCCAGCAGCGCCAAGGGCACCCAGAGCTGGCGCCGCGGACCGCGCGCGCCAAAGTAGAGCAGCGCCGCCGCTATCGGAGTAAAGGCCAGCGGATGGGGCATAAAGCGAACCGCGACCGCAAAAAGAACAAACACATAAGCCAGCATAATCACCTCGTCGGGAGCCAGTTAAGATTGTTGCGCGAGCGGATGCCGTCGGTCAAGGGAAGGGCGAAATTTCTATCGGGAATCCAGCCTTGCGAATCCACCCTTCAGCAGTTGTCTGGGATCGTATGGTCCATTGCCGTTACCGAGCCTTCGTACTCGCGCTCCCCATCCCGAAGTGTTCCTCCACTACATGCAAATCGCGAGTCAGGAACACCGTTGCGCCAAGCATGGAGCGCGCATCGCGCCCGGGATAGTCATAACGGAGATCGCGGAAGCGGACGACGTAGGCGGCGCGGCCATTGCCGATCGGGTGGTTCGGAGAAACGATGGCGGCACCGTTCTCCAATTCTTCGGTTTCAGTTATGGGATATTGGGCCCAACTAAGGTACACGCGTCCCAGGTAAGTTTTTTTAGCGGCCAGAGTAACGGGCGTTTCTTCCGGCTTGTAGCGAATTTGCATTTGGGCTTCGGGATCGACTTCGGGAGACATCGAATCGAGGTTCAGCGAATCGACGTCCATGCTGGCGAAGAAAGCGGGCGTTTCTACCACGCCATGCCAGCGAAACGGATTGACCCAGTACGGATACGCGGAAACTCGAGTCGCATCGGCGCCCCGGTAATTGCGCGACTGGAGCGCGGCGACGGCGCGGCGATGTTCATAGTCGCGAAGTCCCCAGTATGCGACGACGGCGAGCAGAGCGACAGTCGCGGCCAGTCTTCCGGTCGGCCTAGCGTCTTTGTTACGGGCGCCGATCTCTTCGTTGATGAGCGAAAACAATCCGGGGAGAATCAGGCCCAGCGTGAGCACAACCAGAATGATGGGATCGACGATGAAGACGCAGTCCAAGGAAACCCAGCGTTCGGAAAGCGGCCAGAAGGCACGCACTCCGTAATTGTTCGTGAAGTCGAGGAAAATGTGGCTGAGGCCGGCGAGGCAGGCATAGGCGAAGAGCAATCCCCAGCGCGGGGGAAGGTTGGGATTGCGGGTTTTGCGGCCACGCAGGCGCCAGAGAAGATAGATAAATCCAACGACCACGGCGGCCACCAGCGGCACGCCCAAGAAAGAATGAGTGAAGCCTCGGTGATGGTTTAAGCCGAAGGCGGAACCACCGAAACGGCTGAGGACGTCGAGGTCGGGTGCTTCGGCGGCCAGGGTTAACGTGACGGTGGCCAACGCGGTCTTGCGGTTGAGTCCGGCGCGGCCCATGGTGGCGCCGAATAGAAAGTGGGTGACAGGTTCCAAAGAGGTTAGAGGTTAGAGGTCAGATTGCAGAGGTGAGGACCGATGCTATCCCCGCTATCTGACCGCTCACCTCTGACCTCTCACCCCTGCAATCTTACCTCTAACCTCTGACCTGGTCTGCAACCCCGTCTCTACGACACGGTCACGCTGGTACCACCAGGGACAGCGCGTCGGGAACCATCGTCATGCGGGCGGGCAAGCGGCCCAGCAGTTCGCCGTCGGCCTCGACATAGACGCGGTCTTCATGGTGAACATCATGATGAACATCGCCGCCGCCGCTATCGTCATTGGG
>JBEKFN010000156.1:0-15444 GCA_050013295.1 Terriglobales bacterium | reverse complement strand
CGCTCTGCCGATTCGCGGCGTAAATCACGGTCCATCCCCCCCTGCACAATGCCAAACAAAGCCTGCGTCTGATCCGCCCACGTAGGGGCGGACGCATTCGTCCGCCCAGCGAGCGTAGGGACAGCCGCCCTCGGCTGTCCAGCGGAGCGAAGCTCCGCAGCCTCTGCGCGCGCCCAAGGCACTTCGCCCTTATGCTCGTCAAAATAACTCTTACACCGCTCAGCCCAGCGCAAAGTCAGCTCCATCGAGTCGCGCACGCGCTGCCGATCCGCCGGATATTCCGTGCACTCGTCGAACGCCATGATGATGTCAGCGCCCAGCCCGATCTGAATCTCCATGGCTTTTTCGGGACTGAGAAAGTGAGGAGACCCGTCCAGGTGCGAGCGAAATGCCACCCCCTCTTCGCTGACCTTCCGCAGATCGTTCAAACTGAAAACCTGAAACCCGCCCGAGTCGGTAAGGATCGCTCGGTCCCACGACATGAACCGATGCAGCCCGCCCATCTGCCGTACCGTTTCAACCCCGGGCCGCAGAAAAAGATGGTAGGTATTCGTAAGCAGAATCTCGACCCCAAGTTCTTCCAGCACATCCTGCGAAACGCCCTTGACCGAACCAAGCGTCCCCACCGGCATGAACACAGGTGTCTCGACCTCTCCATGAGGAGTGATGAGCTTGCCCGTGCGGGCCGAGCCGCGGGTGGCCTCAATCTGGAAGAGGACAGGCACGGAAGGATTCTACTGTAGAGACGGGGCTTGCCCCGTCTCCCGCGTGCAGCGTCCCGAACGTCGCGTTCGAAGGAAGACGCGGCAAGCCGCGTCTCTACGGGAAAGCTGACTCACTTACTGTAAAGGTTCTTAACCACCTCGCCGCCCTTCATCACAAACTTGACGCGTTCCAGCGTAGTAACATCCGCCAGCGGATCGCCATCCACAGCAACAATGTCGGCCCACTTCCCCGGCTCAATTGTCCCGACCTTGTCGGACCACCCCAGCAGATCAGCATCGTTAACCGTCGCCGCCTGGATCGCCTGCAGCGGCGTCAGTCCCAGCTTTACCATCACCGCAAATTCGTGCGCATTGAGCCCATGCGGATACACCGCCGCATCGGTCCCGAAGCCGACCTTGACTCCCGCGGCAAACGCGCGCGCCACATTCTTGCGCGCCGCCGGCATCACTTCCCGCGCTTTGGCAATCAGCTCAGCCGGCGTGCCGATCTTCTCCGCATTCTCCAGAAACCAGTCGCCCAGATAAAGCGTAGGCACCAGATAAGTGCCATTTTTCTTCATGGTAGCAATGGCCGCGTCGTCAATGTAAGACCCATGCTCAATCGAATCCACGCCCGCCTCCGACGCCCAGCGGATGCCCTCGGCGCCATGCGCGTGCGCCGCGACCTTACGGCCAAGCCGGTGCGCATCGGCCACGATCGCCTTCATCTCTTCCAGCGTGTACTGCGAAGCCTGCGGATTGTCGCCATGCGAAAGCACGCCGCCGGTAGCACAGATCTTAATCAGGTCGGCGCCATATTTGATAATTTCGCGCGTCTTATGTTGGACGGCTTCAACGCCGTCGGCCACGCCTTCGGCCTGCACGTGATCCTCAAACGGCAGTAGATTATTGTCGCAGTGGCCGCCGGTAATGCTCAGGGCGGGTCCACTGACCAGCATGCGCGGTCCGGGAACGTCCCCCGCATTGATGGCATCGCGCAAGGCAACGTCGGTGAAGCCGCTCGCGCCCACATTG
Source organism: Terriglobales bacterium (assembly GCA_050013295.1). Classification (GTDB taxonomy): domain Bacteria; phylum Acidobacteriota; class Terriglobia; order Terriglobales; family Acidobacteriaceae; genus Acidiflorens. The sequence goes on along the minus strand of JBEKFN010000156.1, from coordinate 13,705 downwards.
CGGATCGTCGTAAACCCAGCGTCAAGCGTGACCCGGGCATTGCGCGCTCCATAGAGTGCCTCGCGCGGCACGGAAATCGCCAGCCGCGAATAACCAAAGTTTGTGGTCATCGTGATGTGCGTGTGCGCGTCAATCAATCCCGGCAGCACGGTGGCGTTGGAGAGATCGACAACCTGAGCGCCGGCGGGAACTTGCGCGTCCGGGCCAACGTTCGCGATCTTGTCACCCTGAACGATGATGGTTTGGTTGGTAAGTGTCTTGCCGGTCTTAACGTCCAGCAGGCGTCCGGCGCGGATGACAACCGTCGTCGGCGCGGTCGCACCTTGTGCCCAGGAAAAGTTGATACAGCAAAGTGAAAAAATAAGCGCAAGCAGATAACGGCTGAACTTCATTATTCGATCCCCCAGAGAGAATTAAGTCTTGGCCGACTACCTTACAACTCAGGGAGGGAAACGGCAACCTTTTCGAGTTCTGGTGGCGGATCAGTTCTCTGTCTAGCAGTGATTCGCCACGCAGCCGGTCAGTGATATACAGTCAGTGTTTGCTGGAAGCACAAGTAAAGGGAACGCGATTCCCCGCTCCTATGTCGGAGCCCAGTATGGCGCCGTCCCGTCGCAAAACGGCTTTTCTTCCGCTGGACGACACTGTCTTCAGCGTCAAGCAGCGTAAGCCTGTCCCGCACGAATTCGTGCTCGATGCTCTCGCGCCGCTGTCGCCGAGGACCCGCTCCATGTTCGGCTGCCTCGCGATCTATGTTGAAGGCAAGATTGTCCTCATCCTCAGGAACAAAGACAAACCCGGTCAGACGGCGGACAACGGCGTGTGGCTCGCCACCACCGAGGAGCACCACCAGAGCCTGCGGCGGGACTTCCCCAGCATGCGATCCCTCCAGGTGCTGATGAAAAACGTGTTGGGGAAGAAGGTATCGGGGAAGAATGTGTTGGCGCAGAAAGAGACGGGCTGGCAGCTCCTTCCCGCCGATGCGGAGAATTTCGAGGAAGCTGCGCTGCGCGCCTGCGAACTCGTTCTCGCAGGAGATCCTCGAATCGGCAAGGTGCCGGGCGCGCGGCGCGCGAAGGCACCCAAGAAGGGCGCGAAGAGTCGTGCACCTTAGCGCGCACTGTCACCGCAATGCCAAGCATAAGCGCTACTTCTTCGCCTTCGCTGCCAATTTCTCCCCGACCCGCTCGCTAACCTTAAACGCCATCTTGCCAGCTTTTTTATCGGCATCCACGATCACGTGGTCCCCGTGCAAAACCTCGCCGTCCAGAATCTTCAGCGCCAATGGGTCCTGCACCAACTTCTGAATCGCCCGCTTCAGCGGACGCGCTCCAAAGTTGGGATCATAGCCTTCAGTAAAAAGCAGTTCTTTGGCACCGTCGGTGAGCTCCAGCGAAATTTTGCGGTCGGCGAGCAGGCGCCGCAAATCTTCAAGCCGCAGATCGACAATCTTCACGAGCTGTTCCTTGCCGAGAGGATGGAAGATGATGACGTCGTCCACGCGATTCAGGAATTCGGGTTTGAAATGCCCGTGCAGTGCGTCCAGCACCTGCTTCGAGGCGCGCTCGAAGGCATCCTCTGAGCGAATGTTTTCCGACTGCAAGTACGACGAACCCAGGTTCGAGGTCATGATGATAACCGTGTTCTTGAAATCAACCTTGCGGCCCTTGCCGTCGGTGAGGCGGCCGTCATCCATGATCTGCAGCAGGATGTTGAACACGTCCGGGTGCGCCTTTTCAATCTCATCGAAGAGCACGACCGCGTAGGGATGCCGTCGCACCTGCTCGGTGAGTTGTCCACCTTCTTCGTAGCCAACGTATCCCGGAGGCGCGCCGATCAGACGGGACACGGCGTGCTTCTCCATGTATTCGGACATGTCGATGCGGATCATGGCGCGCTCGTCGTCGAAAAGAAATTCGGCGAGAGAGCGCGCGAGTTCGGTTTTGCCGACCCCGGTTGGCCCCAGAAAAATGAAGGAACCGATCGGCCGCTTCGGATCGCTCAGCCCGGCGCGTGAACGGCGGATGGCATTGGCTACACGTTCCAGCGCCGCGTCTAGTCCAATGACGCGCAGCCGCAGACGGTCTTCCATGTTGATGAGCTTCTTGACCTCGCCCTCAAGCATTTTCGATACCGGAATGCCCGTCCACTTGGAAACGATGCGGGCCACATCTTCCTCATCGACTTCCTCTTTCAACATGCGATAGCCAGTCTTGCCATCGATACTCGCGGTGACTTTTTTCAGTTCTTCTTCGGTGTTGCGGATGAGGCCGTAGCGGATCTGCGCCACGCGCTCAAGATTTCCTTTGCGCTCTTCCGCCGCCTCTTCGATCTTGAGCTGCTCGAGTTTCTCTTTCAGGGCGCGGGCTTTTGCGATGACGTCTTTTTCCTGCTTCCAATTGGCCTTGAGCGCGTTCGATTGTTCGCGAATTCCGGCCAGTTCTTTCTCGACGTTAGCCAGCCGCTCTTTCGAATTCGCATCGTCTTCCTTTTTCAGCGCCTGCTTTTCGATTTCGAGTTGCGTGGCCCGCCGTTCCAGCTGATCGATTTCCGTGGGCATGGAATCGATCTGGATGCGCAAAGAACTGGCGGCCTCGTCGATCAGGTCAATCGCTTTGTCTGGCAGGAAACGGTCGGAAATATAGCGATGCGAGAGCGTCGCCGCCGCCACGATGGCCGAATCTTTGATGCGCACGCCGTGGTGCACTTCGTACTTTTCCTTCAGTCCGCGCAAAATCGCAATCGTGTCTTCCACGTTCGGCTCGCCCACGAACACGATCTGGAAGCGGCGTTCGAGCGCGGCGTCTTTCTCGATGTACTTGCGATATTCGTTGAGTGTGGTGGCGCCGATGGCGCGCAACTCTCCGCGAGCAAGCGCCGGCTTCAGCATGTTCGAAGCGTCGATGGCGCCTTCGGCGGCGCCGGCGCCGACAAGCGTGTGCAACTCGTCGATGAAGAGGATGATCTTGCCCTGCGAGTCCTCGATTTCCTTCAGCACAGCCTTCAGGCGGTCTTCGAATTCGCCGCGATACTTCGCGCCGGCGAGCATCGCGCCCAAGTCGAGCGACACGACGCGCTTGTTCTTGAGCGCTTCCGGCACGTCGCCCGAAATGATGCGCTGCGCCAGGCCTTCGACGATGGCCGTCTTGCCCACGCCCGGCTCGCCGATCAGCACCGGATTATTCTTGGTGCGCCGCGAAAGCACCTGCACCACGCGGCGAATTTCTTCATCGCGGCCGATCACGGGATCGAGTTTTCCGCGTCGCGCCTGCTCGTTCAGGTCGCGCGCATAACGCTCCAGCGCCTGGTACTTGCCTTCAGGATTCTGGTCGGTGATGCGCTGCGATCCTCGAACCGCCTTGAGCGCGTTCAGGATCGCGTCGTGCGTCGCGCCGCGACGGTTGAGCAACTCCTGCGCCGCATCGCGCTTCAAGTTGGCCAGCGCCAGTAGCATGTGCTCGGTAGAAACGTATTCGTCTTTGAAGGTGTCGGCTTCTTTGAAAGACTTCTCCAAGAGCTGATTGACCTGCGACGACATCGTCGGCTGCTGCGGTCCGCCACTGCCCGAGACTTTGGGCAGCTTCTCAATCTCCTTGTAGAGGTCGCTGAGCAAGACCTCCGGCCCTATGCCGATCTTTTCGAGCACAGGCGCAACGATGCCTTCCTTGTCTTCAACTAGCGCGGCCAGCAGATGCAGCGGAGCAAGTTCCGGATTGCCATGCTCGGACGCGAGTTCGTTCGCGCGCTGGACGGCTTCCTGCGCCTTGACGGTGAATTTGTCCCAACGAATGGGCATGGGTTTCGCTCCCGAGCTCCAATCCCGAGCTCTAGAATTTGTGATTTGTAATTGGGAATTTGTAATTAACAAAAACTTGCGGTTTTCGATTTTCAAATTACCAATTACAAATTTGCCAATTACAAATGAAACGGGAGGCGCTGTTTCTCGCCTCCCGCTGAGTTTACATCTGCCGGGCTTCGCCCGGTGGGGCGGACGAATGCGTCCGCCCCTACGTGAGCTTCGCTTATGCCGCTTTGCCGACGCCCTTCGGCTCTTTGCCTTCCAGCGTCTTCTGGCTGCCGACGTTTACCTTGATCTGCTTCGGCTTGGCTTCTGCCTTCTTCTCCAACTTGATCTTCAACACGCCCTTGTCGTAGTCGGCCTGAACGTTGTCATGGTTGACTGTGCTGGGGAGCGTAAAGGTGCGGGTGAAGCTGCCGTACTGCCGCTCCATGCGGCGGTAGTTCTCTTCTTTCTCTTCCTTCTCGAACTTGCGCTCGCCGTGCACGGTCAGCGTGTTGTTCTCGATGCGGACGTCGATGTCCTTCTCGTCGATTCCCGGCACTTCGATCTTCAACGTAACGTTGTGCTCGTCCTCGTAGACGTCCACCGGCGGAGCAAATGCGGTCGTGGTTAGAGATTCATCCTGCCCTTCCGGCCCACGCGGGTCGCGGAACAAACGATTCATGCGGTCTTGCAGGGTGACGAACTCACGGAACGGGTCATAACGCGTAAACATGGTCATAAAGTGAATCCTCCTTCAAATTTAAGCGGGGGCTATCGGAGCTCCCGGATTTGCCATTAGTATGAACAAATAATATAATCTTAGCGTAATATTGTCAAGTGTACATATCGTTTTATTTTTCAGTCACTTACTATAAATATCAGGCACTGGAGATAGCTGGTTTCAGGCACATTCAGCAATATTGGATGGTCCTTCGCCGCTCCCCTGTTCTCCACCAGGCGCAGGGATTTGTGGGCGTCGCGGGCCGCGTCGGCCACCACCCCCAGGAAGTCCGACGTGCCGACGTGGAAGGAGCAGCAGCAGGTGACAAGAACCCCTCCCGGCCGCAGCATCTTCAGGGCACGCAGGTTGAGCTCCTTGTAGCCACCCAGGGCTTTTTCCAGGTCGCGCTTGGTCTTGGCGAAGGCCGGCGGATCGAGCACGATGGTGTCATAGCGGCGGTTCGCCGCGGCGTATTCCCTTAAGAGGTCGAAGGCGTTCCCCTCGATCCACTCCAGTTCGCGCCCGTTCAGGGCCGCGTTCTTTTCCGCCATTTCGAGCGCCGGACGCGAACTGTCCACGCCGGTGACGCTCGCACACTTCGCGGCCAGGTGCAGCGCAAATCCGCCCTGATAGCAGAAAGCGTCGAGCGCTTCGCCGTGCGCGTATTCGGCCGCCGCGGCATAGTTTTCCCGCTGATCGAGAAAGGCGCCGGTCTTCTGGCCTTCGAGGCCGTCGTAGTGAAAGCGGATGGCGTTGCTTCCCTCGCCGCCCGTCATCCCGCCGTTCATGTCCCCGCCGTTCATACTGATGACGGTCGAACTCTTCTCCCCCCAAAGCAGCCGGGAAGAGAGCGGCGGCAATTGCTCAAGTTCTCGAATGCGCGCATCGACGCGCTCCACGATTCCCGCCGGTTGCAGTTCTTCGCGCAGCGTTTGCAGGACGGCTTCGCGCACCGGTGCCGCGTCCATGGCCTGGGTCAGGATTTGCAGCGTGACCACGTCGTTATACCGATCGACGATGAGGCCGGGCAAAAAATCAGCTTCGCTGAAGACGATGCGGTAGGCGTCGGTATTCCGGACCAGTTCTTTCCGGTAGGCGACGGCGGCGCGAATGCGCTCCGCGACCAAACCAGGCAGATCGGACACCGAACCATGAGAGATCATGCGGATCGCGATCTGCGACGAAGAACTGTAGAGTGCAGTTCCGAGGAATTTCCCCCGCGAATCGAGAACGCGGACCGCCGCGCCCGGGAGCACGTCCTTCGCGTCCACGACATCCGAGCGGTAGACCCAAGGGTGCCGCCCTTGCAAGCGGGCAACGCCGCGGGAAGAGAGTTTTACAGAAGCCCCCAAGCGCAAGGCGGAGGCGGCGCGTTTTTTCGGCATGAATAGATGTTATAGCGTAGCGCAGGGGATGTGTGGAGGCGGGGCTCTGCCCCGCCCGGACGGGGCGAAGCCCCATCCCTACACCAGTGCGGGTTGCTTAGGTGCGGATCACAATGCCGCCCAAATTCCGCTTGCGCCGGCCCAATTCTCCCGCGCTAGGAATCCCGCCAACGCTGGCCGTCACCGCGCCTGACATCATCTTCTGCCAAGCCGTCTGGAACTGCTCCATCTCAGACGCGGTTCCAACCGTAACCCGCGCGTAGGTCGGCCAAGCGGGCCAAATGCGTCCAATAAATACATTTTGTTTTGCCAATGCATCGATCGCTGCCTTCGCCGGACGTTTCGTGTCGAGCATGAAGCAATTCGATTCCGAGGGAACGTAGGAGTATCCGTTGCGCTCGAGCCAGGCAAAGACCTCGCCGCGGATGCGAGCGTTGATGCGCTTGCGCTCGGGCAGCAGCTGCGCGTCTTTCAGGCTGGCCGATGCGGCGACGAGCGCGGTGATCGGCATGGCGTTCCAGCCGCCATAGCTTTCGATCTTCTCCAGCAGGTCGGGCCGGCCGAAGACGACTCCGCAGCGCAGGCCTGCCATCCCGTAAATCTTCGAGAACGTGCGCAGCAGGATCACGTCCTTATCGGCTTTCACCAGATCCATAACCGAAACCGCGTCGGCAAAATGAATGTACGCTTCATCCACCAGCACGACCGAACCCTTGGGCTTGTTCTCGACCAGGTATTCGATATCGGAATGGCTGGTCAAAGTGCCGGTGGGATTGTTAGGTGTGCACACGTAAAACACGCCCGCATCGGGAGCCGCGGCCAGCATCGCTTTCACATCGTGCGCGTAACTTTTCGTCAGCGGAACTTTCACCACCTTCGCACCACCGGCATGGGCGACGATCATTCCAGCTTCGTATCCGGGATCGGCCGTCACATAGCTGCGCTGCGGTGAGGTGAAAACGGCGACCGCGTGATGCAGAGGCTCGCTCGATCCGGGATAGACGCGAATTTGTTCCGGCTTGAGGCCCTCAGTTTCCCCCAGCGTCTTCACCAGATCGTCATTCAGCCAGAAGGAATAGCGCCCGCCCTGCGGGACGATGGCGGCCAGCGCCTCGCGCGCCGAAGCAGCGGGCCCGAGCGGGTTTTCGTTGGCGTCAATCTTGACGCCATCCATCTTGACGCCATCCGTCGGCAAGCTCTGCCGCGCGGCGTAAGCGAGCATCGGTTCGGTGACGATCCGCAATGCCAGCGCCGCCGAAGCGCCGGCAGACAAGCTGAGAAACGAGCGGCGGGATGCCGAAGGAAGGCTGAGATCGTGAGCCATCATTCACCTCGTGGCCGCAATCTTACCGCAAAATCGGCCTCCGATTCGACGCCAAATTATGCCCAGCAATGTTCGTATCAGGGCACGCCTTCAGGCATGCCGCAAGCCTGCTTACTATGACTGCGCCTTTACAGTCTGGGAAAAAACTCTGATTCGAACGGGTCTTGGGAAGGGCACGACTTCAGTCGTGCCGATAAGTCTTTGCAAATGGTTTGCGCTTTAGCGCCGGAGGCGTGCTTTTTGCGCCCGCTATGAGTTCCGCAGCCTTTAGGCGCCGGATTTGGGCGATTGAGTTTCGCCACAAGCTGCTAGCTGGCGGCCGTTTGTCCCGCCCGAGAGGTGAGATCCACTAATTGGCGGCTCGGGACTGCGCCGCACGGGCCGCCTCTGCCTGCCCGCCGATCTCGAGGGCCTGCGCCAGAAGCAGATAGCCCACCGGCGATGGCTGCAGCTCGGCCGACCGTTCGTAATCCTTGGCAGCCTGTGCGATGTCGCCCGCTCTCTGTGCCAGCAAGCCCAGCCCGCGATAGGCCGACGAATTCGCCGGCTGCTCCTTCAGAGCGGCTTCGAAGTCTTGTTGCGCGTCGCCATACTGTTTCAGCGAGTAATGCGCATATCCGCTGTTGGCTCGCGCTATGGCCAGCAAAGGAGGCGCCTTGGTGAGTTGAACTACTGTCGAATAGCCATCGAGAGCAGCCTGATACTTGCCGTGCATTTGCAAGTAGGTTGCGACATTGAGCGCGGACAGTGGGTCGTCGGGCCGCAACGCTCGTGCCCGCAGCAGGTGCGGCAAGGCTTCCTCTACCCTGCCTTGGGTAATCAATGCGCCAGCCAGGTTATCTTCGGCGGTGAAATTTGCTTCGGTGATTTCCAGGGTGTGGGTCCAGAGGGAGACGTTGTCGCTCCAATAACCCACCTGCCGATGAAGCGCAATTCCCAGTGCCAGCAGGATGGCGACCGTGCCGGCCGCCGCCACCCCCGTCGGAACATGCCAACGTTTTATTAGATCCGCCGCGCCCCAGCTAACGATTACGAAAATTCCCAGCAGAGGAATATAGGCGTAGCGGTCGGCCATGGCGTGAACCCCAATGTCCACCAGTCCGATCATCGGCACCAGCGTCCCCAGAAACCAAAACCACCCCACCAGGAAAGGGCGCCGCCGCCGAAAGATCAAGGCAAGAATGCTGACGGCGCCGATTGCAAAGGCCGACAGCACGGCCCTGGGGATGCTGATCCCCCGCCCCAGATGCGGATACACGATGGCCAGATTGACCGGCCAGAAGGCCTTTTCGAGATACTTGACATAGGAGAGAGCCGCATTCCCCAGACGCAGCCAGAGCGAGAGTTTCGCACGGGTTAGGTCCGTCAACACCATATAGTTAAACGCCGCTCCCCCCGTCTTGAGGGTGATGACCGCGCTCACGGCCGACAGCGCAAACCAAGGCACCTTCTCCCCAAGCAATTTCCAGAAAGAAAGGCCGGCGGCTGCGACTGCCGGCTCGCCTCCAACTTCGTGTGGCCGCGCCGGATGTGGCGCGAGACGACCCAAGGGCCAGTAATCCAGCAGCAGAAGAGCAAACGGGAAAGTAATCACCTGCGCCTTGCTCATCAGGCCCAAAGCATAGGCAACAGTGACGGCCAGGTATCGTCCGATGCCGGGCCGGCGCGTGTACCACCCATAGGCAGCCAGCGCGAGGAGAAAGAAAAGCATGCTGAGGACGGTTTTGCGTTCCGCGATCCACGCCACCGACTCCACATTGATCGGATGCAGAGCAAAAAGCGCGGCGACGGCCAGGCTGCGCCAAGCCAAGCCCGTAGCACTCTCCAAAAGCAAAAACAGGAGCACTGCGTTGGCGGCATGGAGAAGCACGCTGGTGGTATGGTAGCCCGCCGGGTTCAAGCCGAACATCTGGCTATCGAGCGCGTACGAGAGCCAGGTCATCGGGTGCCAGTCCAAAGCTTCAGGGGTGCGAAAAGTCCAAACCACGGTGTTCCAGGTGAGTCCGGCGCGAACCTGGGGATTGTCTGTAACGTAAACCTGGTCGTCCAAATTAAGAAAGGGAGCGCGAGTGACCGAGTTATAGAGTGCAATCGTTGTCAAAGCAAGCAGAAGGCAAAAGATCAATCTCCGTTTTTGTGGGGATCGGAAAAGGTACGACTCAGTTAGGGGCTGGCCGGGCTTCTGCTCCGTGGAATCCATGAACCTCATTGCACCTTGGCTAACGGCAATAATAATGACGAGACGATAGCATGAACGAAACCACGGTTCCGCTTACAAAAGTACCCTCCGCATTCTATGTTTCCCTAATTTGGATTTCCCTGCCTTTGGCTGTCTCTACGCAGGTTGGCCGCGGCTCAGCGTGAAATCAGCTCGCGGCCGTCTGTTCCGCCGCAGAGGCAGCATGCTTGTGGCTCGCTTTGTGTTCGCGCCGGATGGCTAGCAGATCCTTATGAAGAAGATCGAGCGCATTCGAGGGTATCTCAGAACCCCACTCGTCGATTTCTTTTTCTTCCCAATGGCCGTTGAGCCGCAGGGCGGCGTCGGTTAGGTCCTCGGGAAACGCCAGGCGGTAATTCCCTTCGCGCAGCAGCACACCGCCGATCTGGCGTCCAGTGTGCATTTCATAGATGCGGCGGGCCGAATTGCCGCCGTTATTGATAAACGCCAGCAGCACTTCGCCTTCCTCGGCGTAATCCGGACGGTAGAACCATGCTTGGGGCGCATCCGCTTTGGGGCGCGAGCGTTTTCTCCCGGTCACTGTCACGACTTCCTGCTCGGGCTTCACTTCGTTCGCGGGAATGTAGTAATAAATTCTCTGGCAGGAATCGCAGATCACTACCTTCTCGCCAATCCTCACTTCGTTGTAGATCTGCGGCCGCAGCATCACCTGGCAGCCCATGCATTTGTGGTCGCGGACTTCCGCCAACCCGCTGCCGCGGAACTTCATCACGCGCTCATAGTGGCGAAGCAGATCTTCGGAAATCGCCTGGTGCAGGCCGTTCCGCTTGACGTTCCACTCGGAGAGCTTCGTCTGATCTTCCGCCGTAACTCTTCGCGCTTCTTCTTTTTCTTTTTCGATTTCGGCTGTCTCCGCTTTGAGCTCGGCCTCCGCCGCTTTGACTTCCTTTTCCCGCGCGTCGACGTTGACCATCACCTCCAGGATGCGGTCCTCGTTGAGCCGGATCTCCTCCTCGGCAAACTGGATCTCGTGCAGCAGCGCTTTGTACTGGTCGTTGGTTTTAACGTCGAGGGACTGGTCGCGATACTTGGAAATCTTGCCTTGCAGGTCCTTGATATTGGCTTCGAACTTCTTGCGGTTGGCCTCATCGCCCTTGGCTGCAATCCGCACCTTTTCCAGGTGGGCCTTGGTTCCAGCCAGCTTTTGCTCGATCACCGCCACGCGTTTCGGCAGCGCCGCAACTTCGTCCTGCAGTCGCCGGATCTCTTTGTCCGCCGCCTGCAGCTCCAGCAATTTGTCGAGCTCAGGAAGCATCGGTTCGGAGAGTCACTGTAACGATTCTAGCACGTGTGGGGACGGGGCTCGGCCCCGTCCCGGCGGGGCAGGGCCCCGCTGCCACACAAACTTCACCCGGCGCCGGTTTATGGTAGCCTGCGAAGTTTGGTCCGGTTCGCAAAGAACCGCAAGGAGGCCAGCGTTGAAGCCGAACAATTTTGCCCTTTTGCTTTTGCTCATGCTCATGATGCTCACGCTCATGTTCGCCATCGCCCCTCCTGCGCTGTGCCAGCCGGACAACGCCACGACCACGGTCGTCGAGCGCGTCGGCGACACCGCATTCATTCAACTGCGCGCGCCCAGCTTCCAGGCGCTTTCGCCCCGGCAGCAGGCCTTGGCCTACTGGCTGACGCAGGCTTCAATCGCCATCGACCCTATTATTTACGATCAGTTGTCCGCCTACGGTCTGCAACAGAAACGTCTGCTCGAGGAAATCATGGCGCGTCCCAAGGGAATCGACCCGGCCGCGATGGCCAAGATCGCCGAATTTGCGAAACTTTTCTGGGCCAACCGCGGCAATCACAACGAGACGACGTCGCAGAAACTTCTGCCCTCGTTTACGTTTGAGCAGTTGGAAAAGGCCGCCCTGATCGCGCAGCAAAACGGAGCGTTTCGGACCGCCTACGCCGATCTCCCGCCGTTGAAGAAACCCGCCGACGTCAAGCGAGAGCTGAACGCATTGCGAGCTTCGCTTCTTGACCCCGCGTTTGAGCCGATGATCACCGCCAAGAGTCCGGTGGGAGGAAAAGACACAATCCAGGCCAGTTCAAATACTTTTTATCCGGGCCTGAGCCTGGACGATCTGAAAGGATTTCAAGAAAAGTACCCGCTTAACTCGCGGGTGGTTAAAGCCGCGGACGGCAAACTTACCGAACTCGTCTACCGTGCCGGCACGCCCGACGGCAAGATCCCTCCCGGCGTCTATGCAACCTTCCTGAAGAAGGCCGTCGCCTGCTTCCAGAAAGCGCGCGGCTACGCCGAGCCCGAGCAGGCCGACGCGATTGGCCATCTCATCCGCTTCTACCAGACCGGCGATTACGCGGACTGGGTGGCGTTCGGCACCGCCTGGGTGCAGAACGACGCCACGGTGGACTTTGACAACGGCTTCATCGAGGTTTATCGCGACGCGCGCGGCGCCAAAGGAAGCTCTCAGAGTTTTGTCACCATCACCGATAAGCCCGTCACCTCCGCCATGAAAAAACTGGCGGAAAATGCCGCCTATTTCGAACAGAAGGCTCCCTGGGACGCGAAGTACAAGCTCACTTCGTTCAAACTTCCGGTGGTGAAAGCAGTCGAAACCCTGATCGAATCCGGCGATTTCGGCGTAACCACCATCGGCGACAATCTGCCGAACGAAAACGAAATCCACGAGAAATACGGCTCCAAAAATTTTCTGTTCACAGGAAGCGACCGCGCCTTGGACGAAGCCACCGGCAAGGCGGCGACTTCGGAGTTCGCCGCCGGCCCCGCCGAGATCGAGCGCAACGCGAAGTACGGCACGGAAGCTGAGAGCCTGATGACCGCCTTGCACGAGGTCATCGGCCACGGCTCCGGCAAGCTGAGTGAGCGCGTCAGCGGCGGAGCACAACCCTTCCTCAAAGAATATTTTTCCACGCTCGAGGAAGGCCGCGCCGATTTGATGGCGCTCTGGAACGTCTGGGATCCCAAACTGAAAGAACTTGGCCTCATCTCAAACCAGGAAGAAGTGGCCAAGGCCATGTATGACACCGCGACTCTTGTCGCCTTGACCCAACTGCGGCGCACTCCCCGCGGCGACACGATTGAAGAAGACCACGAGCGCGACCGGCAGTTGATCGCCCACTACATCGCCGACAAGGTTCCCGGCTCGATCGAACAGTTTACCCGAGAGGGCAAGACCTACGTTCGGGTGGCCGATTATCAAAAGATGCGCCAGGGCGTCGGCATGCTTCTGGCCGAACTCATGCGCATCAAGGCGGAGGGCGACTACGACGCCATAAAGGCGCTGGTTGACAAATACGGAGTCCACTTCGATCCTGCGCTGCGTGATCAGGTGCTCGCGCGTTATCAGAAACTAAATTTGCCGACCTACTTTGCCGGCATCAACGCTCACTTGACCGCCAGCTTTGGCAAGAATGGGCAAGTGGAGAAGGTCGAGATTCATTATTGGGACAACCCCGCCGCGCAGTATTTGGACTATGGCGCAATGTACGACGAGGCTATCCACCATGAACCAAAAGAGTGAGGCATGACAGCTATCCGTAAACCGTGAGGGACGAGGAAAGACGCTGTCCGGCTACTGTAGCTTCGCGTACTCGGCCTTGGCTGCTTTCAGAATCGGAATGTCGGGGTCGGCGTCTTCCCAGAGCGCGAGGAAGTCCTTGTAAGCAGCGAGCGCCCGGACGCGGGCGGCATCGGCATCCCCTCCATGCGAAGTTCTCGACTCCAAGGCATTCGCCCGAGCCACTCCCAGATGCGCCAACGCTCCCGTCCAGCAGTTCCAGACGATCCCGCTGTGATCGATAATTTTCTGAAACTCGGCGGCGGCAGCGCTGCCTTGTCCGGCTGCCAAGTATGCCTCTGCGCGCACATACGTCGGATAAAGGCAGGAAATATTTACGACAAAGCCAATTTGCCCCAACTCGATGGGTGGACCAGCCTGTAGAGCATTCAGGGCAGAAGGCGAGTTCTTTCTATCCAGCGCCAGCTGCGCCCGAATCGCAGGCAGCCAAAGCGACTGCATCTGGGTGTCCAGCGGAAACCGTTTTCCTAAGTCCAGTGCCACGGACTCGCCCCGTGCCGAATCGCCGGCCATGGCAAACGCAAGCGCGGCCTCGCTCTCCGCGCTCCGGCTCGTCGGAGCCAACTTCAAAGCCTCCGCCGCCAACCGCCGCGCTTCCGCAAGATTGCCGTAAGCGGCTTCCCGCTGAGCGGCAACCGCCTGCCATATTCCCCCAGTTTCTTCGCTGTCCGCCCGTATGGCGGAGTCCACCGCCC
>JBEKFN010000155.1:0-9491 GCA_050013295.1 Terriglobales bacterium | reverse complement strand
CAGGAAAGCATGACGGGCATCACCCAGGACACGCGCCTGCAACTGCTGCTGATCGCCTTTTCCTTCGGCGCGTTCTTTGAGGGCGCATCCGGGTTCGGAACGCCGGTCGCGGTGACCGCAGCGCTTCTGATCGGCCTGGGCTTCAAGCCGCTGCAGGCCTCCGGCTTGTCGCTGATCGCCAACACCGCACCGGTGGCCTATGGCGCGCTCGGCACGCCCATCATTGCCCTCGCCGCGGTTACCGGTTATAGCGAGGTTGTTCTGGGCGCGCAGGTCGGCCGCATCCTGCCATTCTTCTCCGTGCTGGTGCCCTTCTGGCTGGTGTGGGCGTACGCAGGCTTCAAAGGGATGAAGGAAATCTGGCCGGCGGTTGCGGTGGCCGGTGTTACCTTCGCCATCCCGCAATACCTGGTTTCCAACTTCCACGGGCCGTGGCTGACGGACATCATTGCGGCCGTGATCTCGATGTTCTGCCTTATCCTGTTCCTGAAGATATGGCATCCGAAAACGATTTGGGGACACGAGGGACACGAGGAAAGTAAGGAGCGCGCCGCTCGCGGTCACCACGGTTACAGCCGCGCCGAGGTCGCTCGCGCATGGCTGCCCTGGCTGGTACTCAGCGTATTCGTTTTCTGCTGGGGCACGTACACCGGCAAGAAGATCATGAATACTCCGGAAAAGGTGTTCCCATCCATGAGCACCTGGTCGACGCCGCCGAGCAAGATCACCAACCCGCAGTTTCCCGTGACCGGTCTTAACCGGCTGTCCCAACGCATGCCCCCGGTCGTGGCGAAACCTGCGCCCGAGGGCGCAGTGTTCGGCTTCAACTGGCTTTCTGCCACCGGGTCGGGGATCCTGTTCGCGGCGATCATCTCCGGCTTCATCATGGGTCTCTCGCTCCCCAAGATCGTTGCCATGTGGTTTCAGACCATATGGCACATCCGGTTCTCGCTCGTGACGATCGCCGCCATGCTCTCGATCGGCATCCTGACCCGCTACTCCGGTGTGGACGCCACCATGGGCCTGGCCTTCGCGCGAACCGGGGTGCTGTATCCGTTCTTCGGGACCCTGCTCGGGTGGCTGGGCGTGGCCCTGACCGGTTCGGACACCTCGTCCAACGTGCTGTTCGGCAGCCTGCAGAAGATCTCGGCGCAGCAGATCGGGCTCTCTCCCATCCTGATGAGCGCCGCCAACAGTTCGGGTGGGGTCATGGGCAAAATGATCGATGCGCAAAGCATCGTCGTCGCCAGTACGGCGACGGAATGGTACGGACACGAGGGCGACATACTGCGTTACGTGTTCTTCCACAGCCTGGCGCTGGCGGCTTTGGTGGGAATCATGGTGACGCTCCAGGCCTACGTATTTCCGTTTACGCGTTTGGTGGCGCGGTAAGGGTGCGATAAGAAGTGCAATAAGAAGTGCGGTGAAAAGTGCGACTCGCGAAAGGCATGACGTATGGATGCCGTCTTTGACACCTTCAAACTCCGCGCCGAGGCTGTAAGCGCGGAAGTCCACCACTTCCCCCACAAGAGCGCAGCTCTGGACTTCATACTTCACTATTTGCACGACGCAGGAGTAAGCGATGCTCCGCAGGCGTACGCGGTGTGGGCGCACTGTCCTTTCCTCGATGGAGTCGACCAAAAGCAACTTTCCACCACACTGCCCGGCTTGATTTTCGACGTGAATCGCGAAGTCTCTGCCGTTGCGAAAGTGGGAATCAGCCAACTCGACTGGGCAATCGCGAACACTGGAACGCTAGTGCAGGACGCCGCATGCGTCGACCAGAGGCTTGTTTCCACGCTTCCCCTGATTCATATCGCGCTGATTCGGAGCGATCGCCTTTTACCCGACTTGCCCTCAGTCCTGGCGAAGATACGACCGGAGCAGACGAATTACATTTCCTTCATTACCGGGGCCAGCCGCACGGCGGACATCGAGCGCGTGCTCACCATTGGAGTGCACGGCCCGGAAAAGCTCATCATTGTGTTCTACGACGTCTGCTTCGAGCCGGGAAGCGTGAACTAATGGAAACGAAATTTCGCGAGTCCATCAATAAGGCGCTGCACAATCCCAACCTCACCGGAGCCCTCGGGCGATTTTCCGAGGCCTACCGGATCAGCCGCCAGAAGGCTTATGAGGGTTATGACTTTGAGGCGCTGCGAACCCAGATTGCCGAACGAAAATCCTACGCGGCTTCGCATCTCGACGAACTTGCCGACCTCTTCACGAAGAACGCCGAAGCACGCGGGACGAAGGTGTTTCGGACCAACGATCCCGCCAAGGTGCGCGAGTACATCCTGAATCTCGCCCGAGAGAACGGCGTCAAGAGCATCGTGAAATCGAAGTCCATGGCCTCGGAAGAGATTCATCTCAATAAGCATCTTGAGTTAGCCGGCATCGAGGTGGGCGAAACCGACCTGGGAGAATGGATTGTTCAACTTGCAGGACAGACGCCGTCGCACATGGTCATGCCCGCAATCCACATGACCAAAGAGGAAGTCGCCACGGTTTTCAACGAGCAGGTTGAAGAAGGCCAGAAGCCGGACATCCCGAAGTTAGTGAAGTTTGCGCGAGCTAAGCTGCGCACCAAGTTTCTCAGCGCCGAAATGGGGATTACCGGCGCGAATATCGCAGTGGCGGAAACCGGAACGCTCGTCATCGTTACGAATGAAGGTAACGCCCGGCTGGTGACGACCCTGCCGAAAATCCACGTAGCCATCGTCGGCCTCGAGAAGCTGATGGAGAAATTCGAAGACGTGGTGCCGGTTCTGACCGCCCTGCCCAAGAGCGCTACGGCGCAGTTGCTGACCAGCTACGTCTCCATGATCAGCGGCCCCGTGCCCAACACCGACGGAACGTCCAAGCAACTGCACATCATCCTGATGGACAACCGGCGTACCGAGATGTCGCAGGATCCGAAGTTCAAGCAGGCTATGCAGTGCATCCGCTGTGCCTCGTGCCTGAACGTCTGTCCGGTGTTCCGCCTCGTGGGCGGGCACGTGTTCGGCAAGGTGTATACCGGCGGCATCGGCACCATTCTCACCGCGTGGTTCGACGCGCTCAAGTCGTCGGACGACATCCAGAGCCTGTGCATCCAATGCGGCAACTGCACGGAAGTGTGTCCTGGCAAGATCGATATACCGGGATTGATTCTCGAACTGCGGCGCCGCCTGGCAGTCGAAAACGGACAACCCCTGGTGCAAAAAGCGATCTTCTCGGTGGTCAACAACCGCAGGCTCTTTCACTCCATGCTGCGCGCGGCGTCGCTGATGCAGAAACCGGTCCAGAAAGACGGCTTCATTCGGCACCTGCCCTTTTTCCTCTCGGAGATGACGGAATTCCGCAGCCTTCCCGCCATTGCCGAAGCGCCGTTCCGCGACACATTCAAGAAGATCAAGCAACCTGCGGGCAAAGAGAAGATTGCGTTCTACGCCGGCTGCCTGATCGACTTCGCTTATCCCGAGATGGGCGAATCGCTGGTGAAGATACTGAACAAAGCGGGCATCGAGGTCGTGTTTCCCGAAGGCCAGACTTGTTGCGGCGCGCCCGCGCGCTATAGCGGAGCCTATGAAGTCGCGGCGCAGAATGCGAACGACAACATCAACGCGTTGCTGGCTAACCATGTCACTTATGTCGTGTCGGCATGCCCCACTTGCACGGTAGCGTTGAAACAGGAGTTCATAAGTACATTCGAAAGCCTCGGACAAACTGGTTCGCTGCCGCGAGCGCGCGAACTAGCCAATAAAGTTATCGACTTCTCCAGCTTAGTCAAGAAGTTGGTGGATGAAGGCCGCTTGAAGTTCAAAGAAGGGCAGCAGTTGGGAAAGATCACTTATCACGACTCATGCCATTTGAAGCGCACGCTGCATGTCAGCCAGCAGCCGCGGGAACTGCTCACCCAGGCGGGCTACGAGGTAGCGGAAATGTACGAGGCGGATATGTGCTGCGGCATGGGCGGATCGTATTCCCTGAAGCTGCCGGAAATTTCGGCGCCCATCCTCGAACGCAAGTTGACTAACATCAAGAACACTGGTGCGCCACTCGTGGTCATGGATTGTCCCGGTTGTGTCATGCAGATCCGCGGCGGCCTGGACAAGCAGACCTCAACCATCAAGGTCGAACACACGGTACAGCGACTGGCGGACGAACTGGAATAAACCGCAGGTCAGCCGGCCGCCCGGCGGGTGCCGGGAGCGGGCTTTGGCTGTTCTTTGTCTGATCGTTCTTATTAGGATCGTTTCCATTTCGATCGTTTTTCTATTCGGAGGAGCAAGGATGGCGGCGGCCGAAGTAGCTTCGGTGCAGATTTCTTCGGAGGAGATCAAGGCTGGACTTGCTGCCTCAATCGACAGCCGGCGCATCCTCATCCGTCCGATTGACCTCATCGCGTACGCTTCCGATGCCAGTTTCTATCGTCTGATTCCGAAAGCAGTGGTGCAGACCCAAGGGCTGGAAGAGATACGAGCATTGTTTGCATTCAGTCAGCGACAGCGCATATCCATGACGTTTCGCGCCGCCGGTACGAGCTTGTCGGGACAGTCGATCTCCGACGGCCTGCTGGTGGACATCGCCCGGAACTGGCGAGCGGTCAAGGTCGAAGATGGGGGCAAGCAAATTCGGGTGCAGCCGGGAGTGATCGGGGCGCGTGCCAACCTGGCGCTGGTGCCTTATCGTGCAAAAATTGGGCCGGATCCGGCGTCAATCGCAACCTGCACCATGGGCGGTATTCTCTCCAATAACTCCAGCGGTATGTGCTGCGGCGTCGAGCAAAACGCCTATCACACCCTCAAGTCCATGAAGTTCATGCTGCCTTCGGGCACAGTCATTGACACGTCGCAGCCTGATGCGGACGCGGAATTTCACGCGCGCGAACCGGAGCTGGCACGCGGCGTTCTGGATTTGAAGCAAAAGCTGGAACAAAATGCCAATCTGCGCGAACGAGTGCGCAACAAGTACAAGCGAAAGAACACAACCGGCTATTCGCTGAATGCCTTCCTCGATTTCGATACCGCCGTCAACATTTTCCAGCACGTGCTGATCGGAGCCGAGGGAACCTTGGCCTTTATCGCAGAAGCCGTATTGAACACTGTCCCCGACTTGCCGGTAAAGTACACCGGACTTTTGTTGTACTCCGATTTGTACGCGGCTGCCGATTCCATTGTCCCCTTACGCACGGCTGGCGCCAAAGCGCTGGAGATCATGGACCGGGCTGCTCTGCGCTCGGTCGAGGATCAAGCAGGGATACCGGCCTCGATCAAAACGCTTCCCGACGGAGCTGCGGGACTGCTCGTCGAATTCCAATCCGCTGAGGAAAACAATCGTTCCGAGTTGGAAGCGCTGGCCAAGGATGCGGTCGCCGGACTCAAGCTGTTCGAGCCCGCGCGCTTTACGCACGCCGCGGCGGAGCAGGCATTGCTTTGGAAGATTCGTTCCGGAATGTTTCCGTCCGTCGGCTCGGTGCGTCAGAGCGGCACAACTGTGATTATCGAAGACGTTGCGTTTCCGGTGGAGAGCTTGGCCGATGCGGCGCACGATCTCAACCGGTTGTTTCGCAAGCACGACTATTCCAATGCCATAATTTTCGGCCACGCCAAAGACGGCAACCTGCATTTTGTTATTACCCAGAGCTTCAACGATCAAGCGGCGATCGATCAGTACTCCCGCTTTATTAACGACCTGGTCGAAGTCGTGGTAGATCGCTACGATGGCGCGCTGAAGGCAGAACATGGTACGGGGCGCAACATGGCTCCGTTTGTGGAGACGGAATGGGGGAGCGACGCCTACGAGATCATGCGCCAACTGAAAAAGCTGGCCGATCCAGACAATCTGCTCAATCCGGGAGTAATCATCAACGCTGATCGAAAGGCGCACCTCGCCGATCTCAAGCGCTTTCCGTCGGTCGAGGCGGAGATCGACAAGTGCATTGAGTGCGGCTACTGCGAACCCAAGTGTCCCAGCCGGGAACTGACTCTAACGCCCCGTCAACGCATTGTCGTGCGTCGCGAGATGGCGAGACAGCAAGAGGCTGGTAACGGCTCGGAGCTCTGGAACGCATTGGATCGTGAATTCCCCTACATGGCGCTGGATACCTGCGCCACGGATGGCCTTTGCGCCACGGCATGCCCGGTGAATATTGATACCGGGAAACTGGTGAAGCGTTTCCGCAGTCTTCGCGCTTCCGCCGGAGCCCATGACTGGGCAGTCCGCGTTGCCAGCAATTTCAGTTTCACGGAAAGCGGGTTACGCTGGGCGCTACGCCTTGGGCACGCGGCGGAAGGAGTGATCGGCGTCAGCGGCATGCGCGCGCTTACTCGTTTGATGAAACGCTTTGCCGGAGGGAACCTTGGCGAATGGATGCCGGATACTCCCTTCGCCGCCGGAAAGGTTCCGACCACTAAGAAGGAAGGGGCTCAGGCGGTTTACTTCCCAGCGTGTATCTCGCGCATCATGGGCCGGTTGCCCGCCGAGCCCAAAGAAAAGGGCCAGTCTCTTATGGAAGTAACCGTGGAGTTGGCACGGCGCGCGGGAGTGCCCGTGTACATTCCATCCGACGTTGCCGGAACCTGCTGCGGTATGCCGTTTTCTTCCAAGGGATTCACTCGCGCTTACGCGATCGCGGCGAATGCAGCAGTCGAACGGCTCTGGCGATGGTCTGAGCAGGGAAAACTGCCGGTCGTGATCGATACCAGTCCTTGTACCTATACCCTTAAGACGGCGCGAGATTATCTGACTCCTGAAAACCAGGGGCACTTCGATCAATTGAGGGTACTGGATGCCATCGAGTTCGTACACGATGAACTGTTGCCCAAATTGACGGTGAAAGCGAAAGTCAACTGCGTCGCGCTGCACCCGGTGTGCTCGGTCACGAAGATGGGGATCACGGCGAAGCTGGAAGGCATTGCGAAAGCGTGCAGCCAGGAGGTATTGATTCCGGCGGATGCCGGTTGCTGTGCCTTCGCGGGCGATCGAGGTTTTCTGTTCCCCGAACTGACACAATCCGCCACCCAGCCGGAAGCCGCCGAGGTCAGGGCAAAGCACCCCGACGCGTGTTACTCCAGCAGCCGAACCTGCGAAATCGGGATGACCCGAGCCACGGGCCAACTCTATCGTTCTTACATGTATCTGCTGGAGAAGGGAACGCGCTGACCCTTGCTGTGTCTTTGGCTCAACGTGCAACAGAGGCACGTCCAAGGTTCCTGATGTTCGAACCGAGCTTTGGCCCGTGGCGACCACATTTTTCTAAGCTTAGGGTTTCTTGCGCTAGCTTCGTCGCTTGCTCCAGCCGCTCCGCCTCGCGCCCAAACTGCGTTTTGGTTTGGCGGCGTAGATCCAGTCGGATTGGTCCAGATAAACGGCCTTGTGGGCGATCTTGAGGACGGCGTCTAGGGAACTGACGCTTCGGTAAACAGGCGAACGCCACTGCATGTCGGCAGTGGCGTTCATTGGTTGCGGGGGGTGGATTTGAACCGCCGATCCGATCATTCAACTGAACGGCGACCGGGCGTTTGTGGTGACGCATTGGTCGGTCCTTTATCGACTGAAGCGGGCCAACAAACTAACGGATGAGTGGCGTCTATGCTACATTGGCTGCAATGTCAGCGAACGCAGCCCAGATCACAAGCATCAAGCACCGATCCATCCAGGTGAACGGAATCAAGATGCACATTGCCGAGCAAGGAGAGGGCCCGTTAATAGTGCTGGCGCACGGTTGGCCGGAACTCTGGTATAGCTGGCGCCACGTCTTGCCCGCCTTGGCCGCTGCCGGTTACCACGTGGTGGCACCGGATATGCGCGGCTACGGTCAAACCAACGTTCCCCAGAACCTCCAGGATTACACGCAATTTCAGTTTGTCGGCGATGTGGTTGGGCTGGTGCGTACGCTCGGCTACGAGCAGGCGGTGATCGCCGGCCACGACTTGGGTGCGATGGTTGCTCACAATGCCGCAATCTTGAGGCCCGACATGTTCCGCGCGGTGATCCTGTTGAGCGTTCCGTACGGGGCGCCCACTGAAGGCGCGGTCAAGCCCACAGAAGCAATGCGCAGGCGCGCACCCGAAGGACAGCAGTTCTACCAGACATATTTCCAGACGCCCGGAATCGCCGAGAAGGAGTTCGACGCCGATCCGAAGCGCACGTTGCGTATGTTCCTGTACTCGCTTTCTGGCTCAATTCCGAAGGAGCACAAATGGCGCTACATGTTCGGCGTAAACGAGAAGGCGCTGGACGGCTGCGTGGATCCGAAACAGCTCCCGGCGTGGCTGAAGCCGGAAGATCTGGATTACTACGCCAACGAATACTCGCGGACCGGGTTTCGAGGCGGATTGAATTGGTATCGCGGGCAGGACATTTTCTGGCAAGAGACGCCGTTTCTGATCGGGCGCAAGCTGCTGCAGCCGACGTTGTATGTCTGAGGAACAGACGACCCCGTGGTCGAGTTTGCAAGGCCCTACGTTGACAACCTCGAGAAGAGCGTTTCGAATGTTTGGAACAAGGTCCTGCTGCCGGGCGTTGGGCACTGGACCGAGCAGGAAGCGCCGACTGAGGTGAATCGGCTGATGGTGGACTTCCTGGTTAGCATGGACGGCAAAGGTGCAGCGCAGTGAAGGTTGCGCCCGGAAGCATATTATGGCTAATAGCTGCCGCGCCTCGGGCGGGAGCAAGAGCGCAGGCTGGAATCAGAGCTGTCGAGTTAAGATGCAGGTCACAGCGGAAAATGTGATGACAGTCAAAAGGATTTTCGAACTCGCCAACCGGGCGCATTTTCTATACGTTACGCGGAATCAGGCGGAACGCGGCCAATTGCTGAAATCGGTGCTTTTGAACTGCGAAACGGACGGCGTAAGTCTTTGGCCCGCTTACAGAAAGCCGTTCGACGTGATCTTCGAAAGGGCAAAAAAACAAGATTTGAATTCATTCATCTTGCGAGTCCAAAATTCATCGTCAATTTTGCCGTCGAGCTTGTCCTCATACATCTGATCCATACGGCCACACAGCGCAGCAATCCGCTGTTGAGTCGCTACGATACGCTTCTGGCGTTCTGCCTCCGCGCGAGCGCTGTCGGACTGCAAAGAGTCCACGATGGTCTGCGCAATCGTGGATGGTCCGCCGCAACCGCGATCCGCATGGCGAAGCGATACGGCCACATTGGAAGCCAAGCCCTCCGTGATGCTGCCGATGTGCTGGGAGGAATGAAGATTTCAGTGGGGTCCCTCAAAAAGTCCCCAAAGTCGCAGGAGGCTGAAAATGTTGTTGTACAGTAAGCCGCTGAAAAGAATGGCTCCTCAGGTAGGACTCGAACCTACAACCATCCGGTTAACAGGGGTAATTCCCGCCCAACTCCGAACAACTCCACCCAACTAAGTCCAACCAAACATTTGAAACGTGCCGCCGCGTCCTTGCCTCACTTTGGCTACGGTGGGCGACAGTTCACGGACAGAAAGCGGACAACTCGGTCAGGGCGCAAAGGTCATCATCAATGATCACTTCGAGGT
>JBEKFN010000154.1:0-9497 GCA_050013295.1 Terriglobales bacterium | reverse complement strand
CTGCAAGGTTGGTGATGGTGGCAACCGATTTTTGAACCAATGAAGAATGAACGGGGACTCGACTCGCAAAAAGATCCGGTGTGCTATGTTCCGCCATGCGGAAAAGCCTAATGGGTCGCGGCGCGTTCCCACCGTCTGAGACGGGTTCATTCTCGGCCCGCCACACGGCCCAGTGGGTCGGCTTTTTTCTACAGGTCTCAGCTGCCAGGTCGCAGGTCTCAGGACGGCTGGCTCGAATGGTTGCGTTCCGGTGGTAGCAGCCGTGTCTAAAATCACTTTCCCTCACAGTACAGAAATCATGGTTGGGTCTGGAGGGCGCGGCTTATGCGGGTCCTCGACTTAGGTTGCGGGATCGGTTGGCGAAACCTTCATTGTGGAAGCACGGGGAGCTCCTCGAGCGAACGGTCGCGCATGCCCCGGAACGCTTCCTGCTAGACTCTTTTTGAACTCGGCCTTTGCTGGAGCATCTAAACTAACGTGTTCCCCAGACTTTTTCACATTGGCAGCTTCTACTTACCCACCTACGGTGTCCTGGTCGCCTCGGGCGTGCTGATCGGGCTCTGGATCTCCGTGCGCAACGCGGAGAAGCAGGGCATCAACGGCGACGATGCCTGGAATTTTGGCATTCTCGTTGTCCTTGCCGGAATTATCGGGGCGAAGATTCTTTACATCATCAACGACTGGAGCACCTACGCGAACGACTGGCGGGAGATTTTCAGCCTCAACACGCTGCAAGCGGGAGGCGTATTTTCCGGCGGACTGATTGGCGCGTTCCTCATGGCAGCTTGGTACATGCGGCGCCATCGCATGCCGGTGCAGCGCACCACCGACGCCTTCGCTCCCGGACTGGCCTTTGGCCACGTCCTCGGACGCTTTGGTTGCTTCTCGGCGGGCTGCTGTTACGGCAAACCGACCAATCACTTCTGGGGCGTCATCTTCACGAATCCTTTGGCGAATGCCGTTAGTGGAACTCCGCTCGGCGTCAGGATCGAACCGACACAGCTGATCGAAGCCGCGGCCGAGTTTTTCAATTTCCTGCTACTGATGTGGCTGCTCAAGCGCAAGCGGTTCGATGGGCAGGTGTTTGGCAGCTTCATGATTCTGTACGGAGTCGAGCGTTACTTCATCGAGTTCCTGCGCGGCGATCCCGGACGCGGTGAAGTTTTCGGCGGGCTGATGACGGGAACGCAGTTGATTTCGATTTTGCTGGTCATCGGCGGTGGATTGATCTGGTGGCTGAAAAGCAGCACCCAGCATTCAGCGCTCAGCCCTCAGAAATCGGGCTCTCGGCTTTAGGCTCTAAACTCCGTAGATATTTCTCCTTGCACTTGCTGGCTGAATGCTGAATGCTGAGCGCTGAATGCTTGACTTTCCCTTCACTTTGACCGCATCTCCCGAAGCCGCGGGACAGCGTCTGGACCAATATCTCGCGACACAACTTTCAGAGCTCAATCGGGCAGAGGTCAGCCGGGCGCGCGTGCAGCAACTGATCGCGAAGGGTGAGGTGCTGGTGAACAATGTGGCGGCGAAGGCGGCGCTGCGGCTGAAGGGCACTGGCGACGAGCAGATCACGGTCACCGGGGCGCCGCACGCTCCGCCGCTGCGCGCCATTGCGGAAGAGATTGCGCTCGACATCGTCTATGAGGACGACGACCTGGCGATCGTCAACAAGCCCGCAGGTATGATGGTGCATGCCGGAGCGGGAGCGACCGATGATGCACGCAACCGCGGAACACTGGTCAACGCGCTCCTGCATCACTTTGGAACGCTTTCCGCGGTGGGCGGCAAACTTCGTCCGGGGATCGTGCATCGCTTGGACCGGGCCACCAGCGGGCTGATGGTGGTGGCGAAGAACGATGAAGCGCACCGCCGGCTGGCGAAGCAGTTCAGCGGACGCGAGGTGCACAAGACTTACATTGCGCTGGTACACGGCTGGCCAAAGCAGGATCGCGGCACGATTCAAAGCGCGATCAGCCGCCACGCGCAGCGGCGCACGCGCATGACGACGCGGGGTTTCGGCGGCCGCGAGGCGGTAACGCACTACTTAGTGGAGCGAAAAATTGACTCGCCTTACGGCAAGTTTGCGCTGGTCCAGCTCAAGATCGAAACGGGACGCACCCACCAGATTCGCGTGCATATGTCGTCGCTCGGACATCCGGTGGTGGGGGACGCGCTCTATGGCGCGCCGGGCGAATTGCGGTCGCAGTCGAACAAACGACGGTCGGCCGGAATGCCAGCGACGCTGAAGCTGGAGCGAAATTTTCTGCATTCGGCGGTGCTCGAGTTGGCGCATCCGCGGACGAAGGAGCCGCTCAAGTTCTCTCGGCCGTTACCGCAGGAACTGGAGAACTTGTTGGATAGCCTGGAAAATGCCCGGCAAGAAGGTCCTAGGCGAGAACCTGGTCAGTACGAATCTGGTCGGTAAGAACAAGGCGCCTTCCGAGCGCTGGGGAGCGGACTATAATGAAGCAATCAACTCTGATCAAATCGTCCTGATGAAATCGCGCATCCTTCTGCTTCTGGTTGCTTTTCTTATGCTGGCTGGCTCGCTCATCGGCCAGACGGCGCCGGCTGCTTCCATGCCGAGCGCGGCGCAGAATGCGCCCGCGAAAACGAACGCTCCACCTGACGGCAAGACGCAGGCTCCGGCGCCGCCGGAACATCCTAAGTCCGATTCCGATGAGTCCGTCACCACGATCGTCCATGTCGTCAACGAAGTTCGCGTGGTGTTCACCGTGACCGACCGGCATGGCCACTATATCAAGGATCTGAAGAGCGACGACTTCAGAGTGATCGACGATAACAGGCCTGCGGAGCTGCGCAGCTTCCGCAGCGAGACCGATCTGCCCCTGCAGGTGGGGTTGCTGGTGGACGCGAGTAACTCGGTACGCGACCGCTTCAAGTTCGAGCAGGAAGCGGCCATCGAGTTTCTGAACGCCATCATTCGCCCGCACTATGACAAGGCGTTCGTGGTCGGCTTCGACGCCACGCCTGAAGTTACACAGGATTTTACCGATGACACGGGGAGTCTTTCGGCCGGGGTGCGAATGTTACGGCCGGGCGGCGGAACCGCGTTGTACGACGCGCTCTACTTTGCGTGCCGCGACAAGCTAATGAAGCAGGAGCAGACGGGACCGGTGCGCCGCGCCATCATTCTGCTGACCGACGGCGAAGACAACTTGAGCCACGTCACGCGTGAGGAAGCCATCGAAATGGCGCAGCGTGCGGAAGCGATCGTCTACACCATCAGCACCAACATCAGCGGCATGAAGGGCAAGGGCGATAAGGTGCTGGAGCGCATCGCGGAGGCGACAGGCGGCCGCGCATTTTTTCCCTTCCAGATGCGCGACGTGTCGGATGCGTTTCTCTCCATTCAGGAGGAGTTACGCAGCCAGTATGCGGTGGCTTACAAGCCGGCGGATTTTGCCGCGAATGGACGCTACCGCACGATCGAAATCCTGGCGCAGGATAGGAATCTGAAGGTGCGCACCCGCAAGGGGTATTACGCTCCGAAACAGTAACCGAGAAGGAACCAGGTCGCCTTAATTCGCAGGCGATAACAAAGTATCCGCATCTACGAATGCGGTGAACGACGCGCCCTGCTTGATTTCCGCGTCCTTGCCATGCACGAACACACCGACAGGGACAACCGGGACGAACATGAGGCCCATCGCTTTGCCTACTTGATCTTGTCCCTCCTTCGCGGCGGTGCCGTGCAGTTTGATAAGAACGCCGCCGGCTTGGAGCGAGTCTAACTGAAAGAACACTTCACCAGGAGCGCCTCCCATTCCCGTCTGGTCCACTTCGGTGACGGTTGCAACCGCAGGTGCTCCCTTCTTGACCACAACCACGTCGGCGACCTTGAGATCCTCGGCCAGCGTCAGAGGAATTTTGTCACCCACCTCGGCCGTCTTTGAATTTACGTCTGAAGCAAACACGAAAGGCACCGCCGTGCCCCTTGCCAGCAGGAGCTTCGCCAGCGCGGAGGACGCTGCGGCCGAGTTCGAGACAGCGTTCGGAGATGCGTTCGGAGCAGCGACCACCGTCTGGGCCACCGGCGCCGTTGGCGGCACTCCATGCAGCGTGTAGACGGCAGTGGCGACCCGGCTGCGCCCTCCGTACGGCGAGATGGCAATGGCTTGCAGCGTGGTAGTCGAATCAATCGTAATCGGACCCATGTATCGGGTTGACGCCGCAGTTGGCGTCCAACCGTCCGTCGTGTAGTAAATTACCGCTCCACGGGTCGAGTCTTTCATTTTTAGCGTCACGGCCGAGGAATACGCACCGGGCTTCACGGAGAATTTGGGTTTGGCCGCGAAACAGCGATAGCACTGAGGCGTGTCCTGCGCCGCCTGTTGAGCGTTCTGCATCATCGTCTGATTCGCCAACTGGGCCGCTTGCATCATCTGGTCGTTCGCCTGCTGGGCCGCCTGCTGCGCCGCCTGAGTCGCCATCTGGGACGCCTGTTGGGCGGCCTGCATACCGGGGTCTTGAGCCAGCGCGAAGGAGACTGCTGCTGTCAACGTCAACAGTGTGAGATAGGTTCGCATAAATAATCCTCCTATGAGGTTAGACGTGCCTGCTCAAAACCAGATAACACGATCTTCGTAAAGAATTGTATCGCGTGCCCTGCGCAACTTGAATCGTGAAAGCGGGTTTGCATTCAGCAGAGGCGGCTGCAGGGTGGCAAGGCGCCGGGGATCGAAGGGGAACGGAATATGAAACGCATGATAGCTGGGGTTCTGTTGCTGATCGGAATGGGAGCGGGAACGATGTTTGCCGAGGATGGCTACTGGCGGGACCGGCGCGACATTCGGCACGATGAGGCGAGGATTGCGCGTGACCGCCGGGACCTGCGGCGCGATCTCTACTACGGGAACTACGCGGCGGCGCGGCATGAACGACGAGAGTTGCGGCACGATTATCGCGACTTAAACCGGGATCGCCGATATTGGGACCGGCGATAAGAAGAGTAAGCGACTTCAAATACCTCAGCGCACGTCAGTAACTCTGCGACGTTAGTAACTTGCTGGGACGCTGCGGGCGGGGTTCTATTCGTTGTAGAAACTTGGACGTGGAGAGATTGAAAGTGCGAATCGGAATCCGGCTGGCGGCAATGGCGATGGTGGGAATCTTGCTATGTTGGCCGGCATACAGCCAGACACCGACGTTGCGAGCGGAGCGGGATCTGTTCGCTGCGGTCAACCAGGCACGGCGAGCGCAGGGGTTAACTCCGCTGCGGTGGGATGAGTCGCTGGCGACGGCGGCGCGGCGTCACGCGAAGGTGATGGCGGAACGCGGATCGGCGCAGCATGGGTTCGAGGGTGAGCTGAGCCTGTCGGCGCGGGTCAAACAGGCGGGTGCGCATTTCAGTTGGCTTTCGGAAAACGTAATTCAGGGGCCGTCAACGGAGTTCATCCACGTGCAGTTCATGAAATCGTCTCCACACCGCGCCAACATTCTCGACCGGGATATGGATTCGATTGGTATCGGTGTGGTGGAACGGCGCGGACAGCTGTTCGCGGTCGAGGATCTTTCGCAGGCGCGGTGAGTTGACGCGGCCAATAAAGAAAAAACGCGGGGAATCTGGGATCCGATTCCCGGCGTTCTCTTTTATGCTGGCGTTTAATCCCGCTGGTCCCTATCTGGCTGGGCTGACTTTGGGCATAGCCTTAGCCTTGGCGAGCGTGGCCGGCCCTGCTGCAACCGTGCATTTGCTGGTGGAACTGGTAAGTGTGAATGGCACCGTGAAGTAGATATCACTAGTGATAGTGTTGTCCGCACCGTTGGTGTCATCGAGAATGCCGGCACATGCACTTTCCAGAATGACGTTTCCGGTTACAGTGTTGTTATGGCCCGTGGAACCACAGGCAGCGTCCAGGTGCACGCCGGATTCTGCGCTATTGACGATGGTGTTTCCCGTGACCGTATTCCCGTTGGTGCAGACATCGATGCCATCATAGGTCGATGCGCCAAAGACTCTGTTGCCGGTAACGGAAACGCCGTCACCGACGCCAACGGTATCGGTGTAAAGGGCGATGGGAAGCTGGCTATTGCCGACTATGTTGCGAGAGATGGTGATATTGCTGTTTTCTGCCGCGTCGAAAAGCAATACATCGGCGGAGGCTGCCACCGTTGGATCCACATAGATATTGTCGATCACGATGTTGTCCTTGATCGTTCCCGTGGCTCCGAAACCAACCTGGATGCCGTTCTGAGCCGCACCTCCTGGAACCACGCCGGCCCCCTGAACATAATTCCCAGTGAGGGTCAGGGTCGTGCCCGCATCATTGCCTGTAATTCCGTTCTTGTTGTAATTGTGAACTGAACTATGTTCGACGGTCACGATGGAAGAGTGACCGGCGGCGGTCTCCACCCATATGGACTGCCCAACCTGACAACCATTTGGAATGCCGTTGGGCACCTGGTTGCGCACGGCGACGTGATTCACCTTGCCCGAGGAGTTCTGAAACAGGATGCCCCGCACGTCGGGACCGCAGGAAAGACCGTTCCCGGTTCCGTCAACGGTAAGATTGCTGATCGAGACCGGGCCGGCATTCTGCACCACGAGCTGGGCTGCGACAGGACTGCCCGAGACCACATCAGTCACGTTCGCGACCAATCCGCCTGCGGGAGGCAAAATCACAACGGCATCCTCAGTCTCGTATTCGATCCCTTCGAGAGTAAGGTTCTTGGCAATTACCACCTGTTCGGGATAATTGCCGGGGCAAACTTGGATTACGGTTCCAGCGGGAGAAGCATTTACCGCCTGTTGAATGGTTGCGAACTTCACGGGGCTCGTGCAGGAACCAACGGTAACGGTTGCGGAAAAGGCTTGTCCGCTAAGTGCAACAAACGCGACCAAAGCCAGACATGAGAAAGTTAGACTGCGCACTGATCCCTCCTCGTTATTGGGCGGCATGGTTGGGACTGCTGAACAAGATGGAACTAGATTTGACGACAATATAGCCCTGAGGGTTGTTTTCGCGCAACCCGGGGGTGTTCCGGAGGACGCTATGGGGGCGCTTGGACGGGGCAAAGCCCCGTCCCCACACGGGCAACTAGTCTTCGTGGCGAGGCGTGGCGTAGTAACCGCTGCGGGCCTGGATTTTGTAGTCCCCCTGCTTGGGCTTGATCTCGACTTTGCGGAAAGAGCCGTCGCGGGCGGCGTTGGTGGGCACGTAACCGGCGTTGTACTGGCTGCGGAGTTCCTGGGAAATCTGGTCGAAGGCCTGGCGGAGTTTTTCGATCTTGTTGCCGACTTCGATCACGCGCCCGCCGGTTTCCTGGGTGAGTTTCTTCATCTCAGCATCGCCGTGATAGCCGCCGAAGCCGTAGAAACCGCGGTCGGCGATAAGCAGCACGTAGCAGATGGCATCGGCTTTCTGGGCGGCTTCGATGGCATCTTTGATTTTGAGGCGGCTGCCTTCGTCTTCTCCGTCGGTGAGCAGGATCATCGCCTTGCGCCCGACCTCGTGGGCGAATTCGTCGTGCGAGGCGAGATAGACGGCGTCATAAAGCGCCGTGCCGCGTGGGCCGGTTGAAGAACATGGAATCGGGCCCTGCGGGCCAATGGGACCGCCGGAACAGCCCACTCCGCCGGTGTTGATCTTGGCCTGGTTGAGCGCATGTTTGAGCCGGCTAACGGAGTTGGTGAAATCCTGCAGCAGGGTAATGTCGACGTCGAAGCTGATGACGAAGGCCTCGTCTTTGGGGCGCAGCGTGCTCTCGAGGAAAGAACCTCCGACTTCCTTTTCCATATCGAGGACGCGGGTCTGGCTGCCGCTGGAATCGATGAGCATGCCGAGGGTTAGCGGGAGGTCGGATTCGGCTTTAAAATATTTGATGGTCTGGGGCTTGCCGTCCTCGAACAGGTCGAAGTTGTCCTTGGTGAGGTTGGGAATCAGCGCGCCATGTTTGTCTTTGACGTTGAAGAACAACTGCACGACTTCGACGTTGACCTTCAGCGTCTCGACGGACTGGTCTTGCGACTGGGCGTTGGAAGTGCCCGCGGGAGCCGGCGGATTCTGCGCGGCGGCGGGAAGCGACAGCGGCGTCACTAGAACGCACGTCACTAGAACGAACATAGCCAGAACGAACGTGGCCAGAACGAACATGGCCAGAGCGAACAAGCCCGCGGCCAGGCACGGTTTGCAATGTGGTGTAGGCATTAGCGTTTTTATCCCGAGACTTTGCTAGTCTATCCTGTAAGCCTATAAAGGGCCTGTAAGGGCCCGTAACCTTAGATGCACCAAACAGGCGCAGTTGGGCATCTGAATCAGTGAAAAGCGCAGGGACCAGGGGTGCGCGGGTCAACAAGCGCGGCTAAACAAGAAAGATAATAGAGGATTCCGGTGATGGCCACGAAAATCAACACGGCACTGATTCTGGGGCTCACATTGTTGCTGGCGGGCGCCCTGGCGGCGCAAGAGAAGCCTGAGGACATCCCGGACGCTCCTTCGGCGACGCGTCCGATACCACCGCCCAGCCCGCGGCAAGAAGCGGCTGAGGAATCCACGGCCGATGTGCCCCCGGCGGATGGATCTGGCGTGACCACCGGGTCGAAGGAGCTTCCCCGGAGCGCTCCGGATTCGACGGATCAGAAACCGGCCCCGCCGCCCATGCCTCCAGTCAGGACGGTGCCTGCTGGCAGCGTCCCGAAAGATCTGGAGACCGGGCAGGATCTCTACACGATTACAGTGACTACCAACCTGGTGACGGTTCCGGTGACGGTGACGGACCGCGAAGGCCGGATGATCGGCGGCTTGCTTCCCCAGGATTTTTTAGTTCTGGAAAATGGGCAGAAGCAGACGTTGAAGTTTTTCACCAGCGATCCGTTTGCGCTGTCGGCGGCGGTGATCTTCGATACCGGCATGGCGGACGTAGGTTTGAAGAAGGTACAGGAGACGCTGTCGGCGTTGCAGGGAGCGTTCAGCCCGTTCGATGAAGTTGGAATTTATACCTACAGCAGCACGGTCGGGCGGGTGTCAGACTTCACAACCGCGGGCAAGCAGTTGACGGCGACTCTGAACCAGGTCAAAGGGTTCAGCGGAGCAAATAATGGACCTGCGGTGACGAGCGGGCCGCTGGGGCCGCAGGGACCGATCATCAATGGGATCCCGATGGACTCTCCGGTAAACCCGGTGAGCACCCCGCCGAAGGTAGCACGCGTACTGAATGACGCGATCCTGCTGGCGGCGCGCGATCTTTCGAAGCGCGACCGGGCGCGGCGGAAGATCATCTTCATCATCAGCGACGGATTCGAGCAGGGCTCGGTCGCCAGTTACAAAGACACGCTGAAAGTGCTGCTCACCCAGAACATCACCGTGTACGCAGTGGGAGTGGAAGGCGCGGCGATCCCGATCTACGACAGGCTGCAGCGCATCCACATTCCGAAAACGCGGGCGGCGATCGGTTACAGCGACATTCTGCCGAAATATGTCAACGCCACTGGAGGAGGCACGGTGTACGGCGAGTTGGCGCAAGCCGAGATCGAG
>JBEKFN010000153.1:0-9518 GCA_050013295.1 Terriglobales bacterium | reverse complement strand
CGAGTCAGGTACATAGACTGAGATCACCGAAGCGGTTACAGCCGCTCCGGACTCCCCACTCTGCGACTCTTGCACCAGTTGCGCTCCCTGAAAATGCCTCGAGCCTTCCATGCGATGGACCAGTTCCACGGCGGCGGCGCGCGTCTCGCAAATCACTCTCATCTCCAGTTCCATCTGATTCTGATCACTCAATGCCGGATGCAGCGAGACCACATGCAGGCTCGAGGGCATGACCAGTTCCAGTTCTTCGAACACGCGGGTCCACGAGAATGCCTTGCGCTGAATCAGTCCATTCAAGAACTGAGACTGATCCCGCGTGCTGCGGTTGGCGGCCATATCGAGGTAGGCTTGCGCTTTGGCCCGTTCGTTGTCGCGTTCCGCGATCTGCGCCTGCAGTTGCGCGATCTCATGGCGATCTCTTCCGGCGTGAATCCAGCCTTGCACCGCCAAGACCAGCAGAAGCACCGTCAACAGGCCAAGCAGCCCCACTCCCAATCCCCAGCGCGTCCAGAATTCACGGGCATCCTCATACGGCCGGGTCGCGAGATTGATATCTAAACGCATATTAGCTTCTAGCTTCTGGCTCCTAGCTTCTGGCACTTGGTCCTTGGCTCTTTAGCTAGAAGCCAGGAGCCAGAAGCCAGAAGCGCTTTACGAAATTAAAGCTCCCACCACTCCAGCCATGCGCCAGCGCGGAACCGTGCCCGTTGTGGACCCTATTTGCGACGCGGTCACCAGTTCCTCAACTTGCGCGCCAGACTGGCTCTTCAGCGCCGGTGCGGCGCCACCCGTTTCCGGCAGCCCCGCCACATACACGCGCTCAATGTTCAGGTTGTAGGTGTCCTGAAAAAACACCACCGAGGGATAGACCTCCTCCGCCAGTTGATCGCCGGTGATGGTTATGCCCCGCATATTTTCAAGCGTCCGGAACAGAAGCAACTGCTCCTGATCGAGAATCGCGATGCTGATGGTGCGCGCGTCCACCTTGACCACGAGCGTTGGCCGTTCCGCGTCCGCGGCTCCCAGCGCCGCCAGCATCGACGGCATCACCATCCCCGGGTTATAGCCCGCGTCGCGAAACGCCGACTCATACTCCTGCAGAACCGTGTTTAGCACCACCGCCGCCACCGCCCGCACACCTTTACCCGAGGACTGCGCGTGATACGAGATGCGGGCCTCATTGAGATCAAAAGGTAGCGACTTCTTCAGCCGGAAGCGGACCACGGCTTCGGCCTCATCCCGCTTCGAGGGGAGCGTTTCGAAATCCAGCAGCACGACGCGCACCGAGGTATCGGGCAGAATCGCGATCACGTCGCGCGACCGTTCGCCGACGCTGCCGAGCGCGCTTTCTATCGCCTGCCGGATCGCGGTGCCGTCCCGCAGATTCGCTTCCATTAAATCGGGTACGAGTGCGCCTGGCCCCAGTTCCCGCGCCGCCGACATTGCCACCATCCGCCCCGTATCCGCGGCGCGGCCCGCCAGGACGCGGTCAGCCGCGATTTCGCAGGCGAGCGTCGGACGGCGAGCGTGTTTGGACGTGGAAGTCATTATCTCGTTGGGCTGATTGAAATTACCTCTGCTTCGGCGCTGGGCTCGGGAATGGGTAACTGGTCTTCTTTAAGCCCATCCAGGTGGAACTCGATTGCTTCCTGGATCAAAGAGCGAACTTCGGTTCGCGTTCGGCCGGTGGTCACCACTCCTGGCAGGTCGGGAACGTAGGCCGCCCATCCGGTACCGGATTTTTCGTAAACAACAACGTATTTCATGGCTTCAGCCCTGCTTGTTTGAGGACGCTGTTCAGAGTGCCAGGGGGCAGATCGTCATTCGGATGCCCCGGCAATGTGACGCGTCCTGGCTTCATCGGGTGCTTGTATTGCCGATGACTTCCGCGTGTTTGTTTCAGAGACCAGCCATCCCGCTCCAGCAACTTGACGATATCCCGCACTTTCATGACGAGAGTAGTTACCTATGGGGATGCCGGGACTAGACTAGCAGATAATAACTAGTTTCTGGCAATCAGCCTTTGCTACCCAGCCTCAGCGCATGGTCTCGATAAAGGTGACCTTGTTGATCTCTTTCAGAGTGGTGATTCCGCCGCGCACCTTGTCCAGCGCCGATTCACGCAGGAAGCGCATGCCCTCTTCGCGGGCAGCTTTTCTTATCTCCGAGGTCGGTCTCCGCTCCAGAATCATCTCGCGGATACGGTCGGTCAAATCCAGAAGTTCATGAATCGCCGTCCGTCCCCGGAATCCGGTGCCCGCGCACTCGATGCAACCCTGCCCCTCGTACAAAGGAACCTGCGACCACACTTGCGGGTCGAGACCGCTGGCCTCGAGCACGTCGTTCGGATAATGCACGGCCGTCCGGCAGGCATCGCAAATGACTCGCACCAGCCGCTGCGCCAGAATACAGTTCAGCGCCGAAACAAAGTTGTAAGGCTCGACGCCCATATTCAGAAAGCGCCCGAGCACGTCCACCACGTTATTGGCGTGGACGGTGGTGAACACGAGGTGGCCGGTCAGCGCCGATTGGATGGCGATCTGGGCGGTTTCGTTGTCGCGAATTTCGCCCACCATGATCTTGTCCGGGTCGTGACGCAGGATGGAACGCAGACCGCGGGCGAAGGTCAAACCCTTTTTTTCGTTGACCGGAATCTGAGTGATGCCGCGTATTTGATACTCGACCGGGTCTTCAATGGTGATGATCTTGTCTTCGTCGGTCTTGATCTCGTTGACGGCGGCGTAGAGCGTCGTGGTTTTGCCGCTGCCCGTCGGCCCGGTGACCAGCACCATGCCGTACGGTTCCTTGATATAGCGGCGAAAGCGGCGCAGGTCGTCCTCGTCGAACCCGACCACGTCGAGGGTGAGCTTCTTGAACTTCTCGCTCATCGACTCCTTGTCGAGCACGCGGAGCACGGCGTCTTCGCCGTGGATCGAGGGCATGATGGAAACGCGGAAGTCGATGGCGCGGCCACTGTACTTCACGCGGAAGCGGCCGTCCTGGGGGACGCGGCGCTCGGAAATATCGAGCTCGCTCATGACCTTGATGCGCGAAATGATGGTGGAGTGGTGCTCTTTGCCGATGGGCGGCATGGCGTTGGTGAGCACGCCGTCGATACGAAACTTGATGACCACCGAGTCGTCCCGGGTCTCGATGTGTATGTCGCTCGCCCGCCGCTGCAACGCCGTGAAAATCGTGGTGTCGACTAAACGAATGATCGGGCTCATGTCGCTGCCCGCCGTCGCCGTCAGCTTGTCGATGGAAATGGTCTCGTCGTTCCCGGCTTCGTCCTCGCGGATCACGTCGAGCGTGAATCCCTCGCTCGCGTCTTCCAGAACGCGCTTGGACTGCTCGGTCTTCTGCAGGATGTCGGAGATCTGCTTCAGCGTCGAAACTTTGGTGACGATGCGCTTGCCCAGCAGCAGGCTGATCTCGTCGATCATCATCAACTGGCTGGGATCGGCAATGGCAATCGCCAAGCGCCCGTCCGGCGTCTCAGCCAGCGGCACGAACTTATAGCGGAACATCAGGTGCACCGGGATCTTCTCGAACAGATCGTGGTGCAGTTGGAAATCGCTCAGATCGACAAATTCACAACGGTAGCGCCGCGCGATATCCCGCGCGCGTTCCAGTTCGTCGGGAACCGCTGCCGGTTCCGGCACCAGCTTCCCGCCATTCGCACCGCTTACCACTACTGTTTTCTTGTCCGCCATACCTATTCCAGTTTACAACCTCGCTGGTGTGGTAGCGGGGCTCTGCCCCGCAAACGGGGCGAAGCCCCGTCACCACACGAGCTCTCTCTTCAGTCTTGCCTCAGTGCACGTTCGCTCCCAAGGTAAAGATCGGCATATACAAAGAGATCAGGATCCCTCCCACAAAGACAGCCATGACGATTAGGATCAGCGGTTCAATCAGCGCCATGGCTGCGCTCATAGCCGTCTGCACGTCCTCTTCGTAAAACTCGGCCACCGAACCGAGCATTGCCGGCAGCGCGCCGGTCGATTCGCCGACCTCCAGCATTTCCACTGCGAGGTCGGGAAACATCTTCTGTTCTTCCAGGCTATGCGCCAGGCTTTGTCCTTCTTTTACCAGCTCCGCTGCGGCGGTGACCCCGTTCACCATCTGCCGGCTGCTCATCGAGTCGCCGGCCGTTTCCATCGCCGGAACCAAAGGCAAGCCGCCCTGCAGCAGCGTGGCCAGAATACGCGAAAAATTCGCCACTTGGTACTTCAGCCGGATTTCCCCGACCAGCGGCAGCGAGAGTAAAAACCGGTCAATACGTTCGGCCCCGCGATCGCTCTGCTTCCACCGAAGCAGCAGAACGACTGCCACCGCTCCAGCCAACGCCACCAGCCACCCGTATTTCTGCGCGTTCAAACCGAGCGACAGCATGAACACCGTGATCGCCGGCAGCTCAGCGCCCAGGTTGTTGAACAGGTCGGCAAACTTTGGCACCACGTAGGTGATTAGAAAAATCACCATCACCGTCACCACCGAAACCAGCAGCGCGGGATATACCAGTGACACCAGAAGCTTTTTGCGGAAAGTCTGCACCATCCGCTGATACGCGATGTAGCGGCTCAGAACTTCTTCCATGTTGCCGCTCTTCTCTCCCGCCATCAGCGTGGTCGTGTACATTTTCGGAAACACCTGCTGGGCGGCAAAGGCATCGGAGAGCAACTCGCCGCCTTTTACCCGCTCCCGTACGTTTCCCAGCAGCCTTAACAGAAACTTGTCCCGCTGCCGCTTGATCAAAAGATCCAGCGATGTCAGGATCGGCAGTCCCGCCTTAATCAACGTCAGAAACTGCTGGTTGAAGATCAGAAACGCAGACTGTTTCAGCTTGCCGCCGCGCCGCCCGAACTGGCCCCCGCCCCTGCTGAGGATGGTCCGGGGCTTGACCCAGT
Source organism: Terriglobales bacterium (assembly GCA_050013295.1). Classification (GTDB taxonomy): domain Bacteria; phylum Acidobacteriota; class Terriglobia; order Terriglobales; family Acidobacteriaceae; genus Acidiflorens. The sequence continues at coordinate 4,611 of JBEKFN010000153.1, read as the reverse complement.
ACACCAGGTATCCTTGCTGGGTGAACCGGTCGTGGACCTCGGCTTCGGAATGGCCGTGCTCCACCTGCTGCCGCAGATGGCCCTGTTCGTCGGCGACTTTGACCAGGAATTGTGCCATTGCTATCGTCTGCTTCCGAGTTTCTGGTTTTGTCCCGCTTTGACCGTCTCAGACCAAGTGTAACATTCTGTTCCCAAGGCTTTTACCCTAACCAGCCCATCCGTGTGGTACGCAAGTAACCGCGTCCAATGCCGCGTGATGAGCCACATAGTGGAGCGACGGGCGTCTCGCCCCTCCAGCCGGGCGGGGACGCCCGACTCTCCACCAGCAAAGTCAACGCAACATTCTAGCTACGGTGTCAATTCTCCTTCCACCGTCTCCACCCCCGGGGGAGGGCTGAACTGAAAGCGGCTGTCGCTCAACTCCAGATTCTCTTTCCAGCCCGCAAAGCGGAACTCCGTCGTCGCCCCGTCCGCTTCCATCAATACAATGCGGACAATCTGGTCGGAGGGGGTGATCTCCAGTTGCACCTCGCTGACTTGGCCTGCCATGCTCTCGGAAACGATGCTCTGCGGAACTCCGCGCAAGAGGGTGTTAGCGGGGTCCAGGGGGGATTGATCCACAGCTTTGGAAAGTCCTCGTAATTCATTCTCCAGCTTGGTCTTACCGAGCAAGAATGCCACCGGTGACCGCACGTCGTCGAGCTTTCGGAGCGCCGTCTTCCTGAGTTGCCGTTCCGCCGGCAGGTAGAACCACACCGCCTGGCCGTCGCTGATGAACAGCTTCTCATTCGGAGAACGGTATTCCCACCGCATCTTGCGCGGCTTTTTCAGCCACAAGGTGCCCGATTCCACACGCTCCGGACCATCGCCCCGATAGATCTCAGTGAAGTCCGATTCGAGACTGCGCAGGTGGTTGTAGTGGGCGTCGACCGCCCGGGCGAGCTGATGGATGTCCTCGGCTTGCGCGGGGAGGGCGGCCGCCACGAATAGTAGCCAACAAAAAGAGAACCTGAGATTCAACGTTGGTTTTTCCCCTACCCCATTCTACTTCGGTGCCTTCTTGCCTGCTGTTAATCACAGATGAATGTTCACCGAGTTTGTTGCGGCTGTCCTAGCGCTGGCCTGTCGTCCGGTACACCGAATACTGCAGCGTCCCACCCGCTTTCTGCAAAAAGCCCGACGCGTCGAGCGCTCCTTCCAGCAAAGGATTGTGATAGACGACCCACACTGGGCGCGGCGCTCCTGTCAGCGACTTCTCCAACCGATGCAAAACTTCGGATAATGCGCACTCCGGCAGCGGGTTGAAAAGGTAAACCACCAGCGGCCCCTCAGGGAATTCGAACTCGCGTGCGTCCGCGAGCACGGATTCAATCTGCCGGCAGCGCTGGGTCGGGCTCCCATATTCGCGAATATTTCCCTCCGCAGCGCGATGCAACTCCGCAATCAACTCCACGCCCACAATCTTCCGAAACGGATACTCCGAAGCCATTAGCAGCGCCCGTCCCTTGCCGGAACCAAGATCGACGAAGGTGAATTGATCGAACTCGATGGGCAGGCTCGCCATCATCTCCCGAAAAAGAGCCGGGTCGGTCGGCTGGTACGGGGAATGAAGCAATCCCAGCAGGCGGGCCGACCCGCCCACCGTGCCGCTGGTGGTGTTGACGCGATGCTCCCAGTCGTACTCCATGTCGCCATAGCGCCGCCGCCGACGTTCGGGCGTCGAGTCGCGCACAAAGGCCCACAGATTCCGGATCAGCAGGGAAGCCACGCTCAAGGTTCCGTTCTCGCGCGCCTGCTCGCGCCACCAACTTCGGAGAGCGCTCCAGAATTGAATCATTGAAACATTGAATCATTTGAGACATTGAATCATTGAACCAAGATGACTAAATGATCCGCTGACCAAATGATTCAATGATTCAATGACTCTGGACCTGGTGCAGCGGTTGGGGCGGCGTTGCGCCCGGCGGAAGGCCCTTGGTGATAAAGAAAATGCTCTCCGGATCCTGCACTTCGATCCGCCCATTGGCCATCAACTTGTACGGTCGTCCTTTCGGATCGGCAGGCGTTCCATGGATAAAGCCCGCGCGCTCCAGATCGACCATGCTGGCCGGCAATCGTCCAGTTTGTTCACGGTACTTTTCGACCACCTGTTCCAGCCGGGTCACGTCCTCATCCACCCGTAGGGCGAGCAAATGCAGGACCGCATTGTCCCGGATCTGTGCGTCTTTCGTGCTCTCGTAGGTCGTGGACCACAACATGCGCGCAGTGTCGAATTCGCCCGCATGCTGCGCCATCCGTGCTGCCAGAATGGGCATGAAAGGGTTGGTCGCCGGAAGCTTCGCTCCCTGGGCAAACGCATCCGCTGCCTTGGCGTAGTCCTTTAACTCGGTGTAGTACAGAAATCCCAGGTTGTAGTAGAGCCGCCACTGGTTGGGATTGTGCTCGATTCCGTACTTCATTAGGAGGAGCGCGGCCCCCGGCAATCCCGCGCCGTTGGGTGGTTTTGGAGCCAGAAAGTTGGCCCCAAACTGATACGCCGGCAACAACTTCGGATCCAGCTCCGTGGTGACTTCGAGCAGCGGCGCCAGCAAGCGGAAATCGCTGGAACCACTGTGATGCTGTTCCCCGAAATACTGCACCGCGCGCGTCCAGTAAATGTCGGCGAGCAGGCCGGTGTAGCCCAGGCTCATGCGCCGCAGCAACGTGGAAGAGCGTACATAAAGCGCTTCCTGCGTTACCGCTCCCCGCCGTGTGTGGTCGATGGCATAGAGCGTCGCGATTACGCCCGCCATGGAAAGCGCAAGCACAACAGTCGCCACCAGGTTTGCCTGTCGCGTGGCTGTCATTTCAGATCCCGGCGCTGGAAGATCAACACCGCTCCCGAGATGGCCATCGCCGAATAGAGCAGCGCGTAAACGCTGTTGTAGAAAATCAGTCGCCCGGGTACAGCGTCACCGTGCGCCACCTGGTTGATCACGTTCAAGGCGGAAAAATTCGGTACCAGATAGGCGACGGCGGTCGCGATCCATCCCCCGACCCCGTGCGCGATTCGGGCAAAGCCGCGCAGATCCTCAGCCAGACTTCCGATTACGAACAACGCGAAGGTGAAGACCGCCGACATAAGTGGCGTCGAAAAGGACGAGAAAAACAGCGCCAGTGCGCACACGATCAGAAACTGCAGAACGATGAAATACAGCGCCACCAATACCCCCGCGTCCATCTTCTCGAATCTGTGCGCGACATAGAGCAGCGCCAGAAACACGCCGACCGCCATGAGGAGCGTGTTCACCACCAGCGTTCCCGTGAGCCCAAAGAACTTGCCTACCACGAACTCCCAGCGGCGAACCGGGCGCGACAGCACGGTGTAAAGCGTGCGTTTGTCGATCTCCTTCGAAACCAGGCCGATCCCGATGAAGATGGCGATCACCACTCCGAACAGCGAGACCGCCGTCAGCCCCAGGTTAACCACCACCAGGCGCTCGATGTCGATCGAAATTTCTCCCACCAGAATCGCCGCCCCGGAAAGCAGCAGCGCAAATGCGATCAGGTTGTACAGAACCCGGTCGCGCACCGCCTCGCGAAAGGTGTTGAAGGCGATATAACCGATCCTGGATTTCATACCCCCGGAGTTCATACCCCCGGAGTTCATACGCCCACCCCTTTCCGGTCTTCCGCAGGCTGCAGTTTCTGGATGTAATATTCCTCCAGCGAATTGCGCACCGGCGTCAGCGAAATCAGTTTGAGGCCGTCGCGCCGCAGCACTTCCAAGGCTGCATCCTGCTGCTCTTCCGGCAATACAGCGTTCACCATATCGCCGCTGAGACGCGCCTCGGCCCCGAGGATGGTCAATCCCGCCGGCACTTTTTGTGCCTGTGCGTAAAAAATAATCTCGATTTTGCCTCCCGTCTGGGCAGTCAATTCCGCTACCGCCCCCACCCCGCGCAACTCACCTTGGTGGATAATGCCCACCCGGTCGCAAAGCGCCTCCGCATCCGAGAGAATGTGCGTCGAAAAGAAAACCGTCTTACCTTCCGACCGCAGTTGCTGGATCATATCCCGAACCTCGCGCCGCCCCATCGGGTCCAGTCCCGACATCGGCTCATCCAGAAACACCAGCTTTGGATCGTGCAAGATCGCCTGCGCCAGCCCCACCCGCTGCAACATGCCCTTGGAGAACTTCCGCAACTGCACCCCTGCCGAATCGCTCAATCCCACCCGCGCCAGCATCTGCTCCACCCGCGCCGAGCGCCCTTTTGCCGGAACTCCAGAAAGCTGCCCATAATAGTTGAGCAGTTCTCTGGCGGTGAGATGGTCGTAGAAATAGGGCTGTTCGGGCAGAAATCCAATCTGCGATTTCACCCGCGGATCGTCCATATCCGACCCCAGAATGCGCGCGCTTCCAGCCGTCGGGAATACCAGCCCCATCAGGAGTTTGAGGGTGGTGGTCTTGCCCGCGCCATTGGGACCGAGGAAGCCGAACACCTCTCCCTCTTCGATGGTCAGGCGGAGCGGCCGCAGCGCCAGTTTCGGGCGCTTGCGCCAGAATCCAACGAGGTAGCTTTTTTCCAGGTCGAGAATCTCAATCGCAGCCATGGCTATGCGCGCAATGCC
>JBEKFN010000152.1:0-9562 GCA_050013295.1 Terriglobales bacterium | reverse complement strand
AGCAGGGTAACGATGGTTTTCGCGATCGCCTCATTATTGAGGAGATCAACCTTAGTCTCGTTGTCTGACAAGATCATGACAGCCACATATTAGTCCGATTGGATGGTTTCAACACAAACTTACGGTTTTGGCGACAATATCAGACCAATCTACAGCCTGCAGCGAGAACGCTCCGCCTCGGGGGCAGAGCCGTAGTTGCCACAATTGGGCACACCACTGGCACAACGCGTCAGGAACGGGCTGATTTCATGCGGCTCGCACGAGTCCGACCGCTGATCGGCCGTCAGTCGGCAGCGACCTTCGGTTCATCCGGAGTCGCAAACCGTCGCTTGCGAACGCTGTGAGTGGCGAGTACACATGGAGGGACCACGACGCGTGGTTCTCATCACCGTACTGGGCGACGACGCAGCGCCGTTACCGTTGTGGGCAAGTCAATACCGAATGGTCCAGTTCTCTGAAAGGGGTTGGGCATCAGGGGCGGAGTATGACAATCCGGAGGAGTCTTCGCGTACGCTGGCGTTCCAGGGTTTTTGGCAGGGAGCCGGGGTTTTTGGGCAAGATGCGGGGTTTTTGGGCAAGATGCGGAGTTTTTGGGCAGGATGCGGTTTTCAGGCAAAGCCACCCCCCTCCCCCCCTGCCTCCTGGAATCATGGAGTTAGGGGGGAAATAAGGCCCGGTCTTTGATTCTACAGGACTTATGTCAAAGTATTCCGGAATAAGGACTTAGCTTGTCAAAGAGCGCTGAAAATGGGTTTGGGGCAGCTTCGAGGGCCCGTCTTGGAAGACCGGCACACTTCTGGCCGCCCCAATCAGGTCTCCATTGTCGCGCACGGCGGGTTGGATGTCTGTGATGGATGGCCCGGCTGTTTGTGATGAAAAAATCAGAGGTTAGGCAGAAAAAATCGGGAACCACGCACGGTTTTTCTGTGGTGCTCCTCATACGTCCACAGATGCATTAGCGGTGCGGAGGGCTGCCGAGCTTCGCTCGGCTGGACAGACGAGGGCGTCTGTCCCTACGTGTTTTTTGGAATACGCGAGTTTTTGCTGGACCTTGAATGTCCGCAGCGAGAGAATAATGGACGTGCCTAACACAACAAATGCTGCAAGTTTGAGCCGGTTCATGCTGCTCGCGATCGCGGCATATCTTTGTTGTAGTCTCGCGCTTTGGGCGCGAACGTCCGACTCACAGAGCGACGGAGCGAACAAGTCCTGGACGGCCTCTACCGAGTCGAACGGTCAAAATGCGGAACCCTTGCGCACCATCGAAAGTCACACCCAGAGCGGCAATCGCACCCTCGACAAACAAATGGTGCAGCGCCGCGCGATGGACGGCGGTTTCGTACCTTACCAGGACATCGAAAAAGAAACGGTGCAAGTGGACGATGGCACGGTGCGAACCACTACTCGCACGTTCGCTCACGATGCCGATGGGGGGAGAACGCTGGTGGAAGTAGTCGAGGAAGAAAAGCACACTCTCGCTGGCGGTGACTCGAAGGTAGTGCGCTCGACGTCCGATCCCGACGTCAACGGCGATCTTCAAGTGATCCGGCGGCAGATTGAAGAGACAAAAAAGTTAAGTCCGAATGTGGAGGACACCAAAACCACGGTGCTTCTGCCCGACGTCAACGGTGGGCTCACTCCGGCGGTGAAGGTGCACGAGCGCCGCGAACAAGGCGCCAATGGCACGATTGATTCTGAGGAAACCACGCTGCTTCCCGACGGTGCTGGAAACTGGGCGGTGGGCGAAATACGGCGAGCTACCACGCGGCAAGAAGGTGACCAACGCAGCACAGAGGAGCGAGTCTCCCTCCCCGACTCTGAAGGCAAGCTTGGCGAAGTGTCTCGTACGGTGAGCAACGAAGCGGCGACTGCCGCTGGAGACAAGAGCAAGACAGTGGAAACCTATTCCGTCAGTATTCCAGGGGCGGTTGGGGACGGCAGCCTGCACCTGGTTAAGCGCGCAATCACAGCCCAGCAGACGAGCTCGACTGGTCAGCAAGTCACCCAACAGCGAGTGGAGCAAGCTAACCCCGGCGATCCCGGCTCCGGCCTGCAAGTGACCACTGTCACCATCGATACGGTGCGCCCGGGCGCTTCTGGAGCGCAGGCCACGCGAACCATTCAAGCGCGCGATGCGAACGGCAGTTTTCCGGTGATCTCGGTGGACACGACAAAGTCCGACAACATACACGCCATTCAGGTTCAGATCGCGCCTTCCGCACCTCCCGCACAGCCGAAAGAGCAGTCGAAATAGGGCCGCGCCGCAAAAGCGGACATATCACTTGCTAAATGATCCGGACCTATCATGTGCTACCGACGCTTTACATTAGTTGACTGGACAATCCATTACCAGCGGTCGGAGAATGGTTGCCTGGAGTGGCAGTCTCGCAAGAGGGGAGTTCGACCATGAAAAAGCCTCGCGCTTCATCGTCCGCGCTTTTCGCGGGATTAACGCTGGCGCTCGCATTGGGCTTGGTGCCCGCTCTCACGATGGCGCAGGTTACACGTTCGATCGTCGGGGATTGGAGCGGAACTCTGGATCCGGGCGCCCAACCTAAGAAGCGGATTGTTGTGCACATCGCCGCTGCGCAGGACGGAACTCTGAGTGGCACGATCGACTACCCTGACCAAGACACTTCCGGCATTCAAATCACCGGCATCACCTACAAGAAATCTATTCTGCACTTGGAAAGTACCCCCAGCCTGACTGTTTATGACGGAACCATGAGCGCGGACAAGTCAACGATCACGGGCACGATAAAGCAAGCCGGAGCGAGCCTGGATCTCGTCCTCAAGCGGACGCCGTAGAAGCCAAACTTTTTCTTCATCTCACGGGAGAAATCTGGATTGGGAGTGATGGCGCTCCGTCACTGGCGAACCTTCGCCATCTTGCCGATGAACTGCCCGCCTGCCCGTCACCCACCCTTTTCTCAAAGTACGCGAAAAAGGCACCCGCAGCCCTGCTGGATTGTTGCTCTGGAAGTCATTTGCTTTTTGTTCGCCCTGTGGCATACTGCGTGTGCTGAGGGCTGCCGAGCTTCGCTCGGCTGGACGGCCGAGGCGGCCGTCCCTACGCGGGCACAGCAGATGCCGGGAAAATTTATTTTCGGACGCGTTTTCCTGCTGGCTCCTCATACGTCCACAGGCGGAAATAAATTACGATGCATCGCACTCACCTCAACATCGTGGCTACTTTGGAAACCAGCATCGGCCGTTTGCCGGCTAACATCGAGGCCGAGCGCTCCATTTTGGGCGCTGTGCTGCTTGACAATCACGCCTTCAACGATGCCGCCGAGCACCTTAAGCCGGAAGACTTTTCCATTGACTCGCACCGGCGCATCTATTCGCGCATGATGGATCTGGCCGAATCTTCTCGGCCTATTGACATCATCACGCTGGTTGAAGAACTGGAGCAGAAGAAGGATCTGCAAGCGGTCGGCGATGTGGGCTACATTTCCGGACTGCTGGACGGCGTACCCGACCGGCCTTCGATCGAGCATTACGTTCGAATCGTCCGCGACAAGGCCATCCTGCGCGGGCTGATCAACGTGTCCAATACGGCCATCGCTAAGGCAAGCGAGCAGGCCGATCCCGCCGACGAAATCCTGAATGAGGCCGAAGCCGCCGTCTTCCAGCTCTCTGAGAAGCGCATTGGCAAGGGATTCCTTGGCATCAAGGAGATCGTCCGCAACTCGTTCGGATCGGTGGATGCCCTGCTCAAGCGGGGGCAGCGGATCACCGGTCTCGCCACGCACTACACCGATCTCGATGAGAAGACGAGCGGCTTCCAGAAGTCGGACCTGGTGGTTCTCGCGGCGCGGCCTTCCATGGGCAAGACGGCGCTCGCCATGAACATCGCCGAGAACGCCGCCATCGACGACGGCAAGGTGGTCGGCATCTTCTCGCTGGAAATGTCGAGCGAGGCGCTGCTGCAACGCCTGCTGTGCTCGCGCGCCATTGTCGATGCGCACAAAATGCGCACCGGCTCGCTCTGGGGCGACGATATGAAGAAAATCGTCCGCGCCATGGAGGAACTCTCGAACGCGCTCCTCTTCATCGACGACTCGCCCGGCATCACCCTGAGCGAAATGCGCGCCAAGGCGCGGCGGCTCAAACATTCGCAGGGACACCTCGACCTGCTGGTCGTCGACTACCTGCAGCTCATGTCTGGCGGCAGCAAGCGCTTTGAGAATCGGACGCAGGAAGTTTCCTCCATCTCGCGCGGACTGAAAGCTATCGCCAAAGAACTTCAGGTGCCCGTGCTCGCGCTGTCGCAGCTTAGCCGCGCTCCCGAGAGCCGGGGCGGCGACCACCGGCCGCAGCTCTCCGATCTGCGCGAATCGGGGTCGATTGAGCAGGACGCCGACGTGGTTATGTTCATCTTCCGCGAAGAACTCTACAAGCAGGACGATCCCGACCTCAAGGGCCGCGCCGAAATCATCATTGCCAAGCAGCGCAACGGGCCGATTGGCAAGTTCAATCTTGCGTTTTTGCATAATTCGACGCGTTTCGCGAACATGCTTGAAGGCAACAACGAACCCGGCGAGTGAGCCGGAGCCGGCCTCCCACCGATAGACCGGTTACGGACTAGCGGTTACGGATGAAAGGACCGGCGAGGTCCGAGCGTGAGACACCTCTAGCCTGTGGAAAACTTTGTGGATGCTAGGGACGGCCACCGCAATCCATCACCACCGACCGGTTGGTCGGGATATTTTGGCAGGATCTTGGCATTCCTAAAGCTATGTTTCTAAGTTGGTTAACTATTTTTCGGCAGCGTCCGCCGGAAATGCTTGCGAATCAGCACTTTCGTCACAAGAAGTGAGATTTGCACATTACCAACAAGGAGGTGTCCCGCATCGCCAGTGGTGGCACCCGCATAACAGCATTGATGTTTGCTGGTCACAGCCAACCGTGACGGGCCTCATGGCGTTAGCGCTCGCCAAAGGGAGCGAACGGACTGCCCTACGGCGATCCGACGTTCCTCCTGAAACAGGTCGTGGCCGTGACTTTCGCTTCGGTATGGGCCTTCGTGTTTACCTACGCGATGTTACGAATCATCGACGGATTCACGTCCGTGAAAGTGGACGAATTGAGCGAGGCGGTGGGCCTCGATGAATCCATCCACGGCGAACATGCTTATGAGGAGGTTCCCGAGCACGATCTCATTCATGCAGGGATACGCTAGGGCAAATCTGATTTGGTGGCTTTGAAAGGGCATGGCTTCACTGGTCGCCATGCCCTCAGAGGTTTTGGCTATTACTTCAGCGATGCCATATCAATGACGAACCGATATTTCACGTCGCTTTTAAGCAGCCGTTCATAGGCTTCGTTGACCTGCTGGATGCGGATCAGTTCGATGTCGGAGGTGATGCCATGTTCGGCGCAGAAATCCAGCATCTCCTGTGTCTCCCGAATACCGCCAATCAGGGAGCCGGCTAGCTGCCGCCGCCTGGCAATCAGGCCAAAGCCGAGAATCGGCGACGGCGTTGGCGGCGCTCCCACGAGCGTGAGCGTCCCGTCTCTCTTCAGCAGCGCGATGTAGGCGTTCAAGTCGTGCACGGCCGATACTGTGTCCAGGATGAAATCAAAGCTCCCGAGATGCTTCTGCATCTCGGCTTCATTCTTCGAAATCACCACTTCGTCGGCGCCCAGGCGCAGCGCGTCTTCCGTTTTGTTGGGAGAAGTCGTAAACAACACGACGTTGGCGCCGAAAGCATGGGCGAATTTCAGCCCCATGTGGCCCAGACCGCCCAGGCCCACGATGCCCACTTTCTGGCCTTTCTTCACATTCCAGTGACGCAGCGGCGAGTAGGTCGTGATCCCCGCGCAGAGCAGAGGAGCCGTAGCAGCAAGATTGAGCTGCTTGGATACTTGCAGAGCAAATGCTTCGTCCACCACAATGCTCTCCGAGTAGCCGCCGTAGGTGACGCCGCCAATATGCTTATCTTCCGAGTTGTAGGTGAAGGTCGCGGGACCGTCGCAATACTGCTCTTCTCCGGCGCGGCAACTTGGGCAGACGCGGTCCGAATCCACCAGGCAGCCGATCGCGGCAATGTCGCCCTCTTTGAACTTCTTGACGGCGCTGCCCGCTTTCACCACCCGGCCGACGATTTCGTGGCCGGGAACGCAGGGATAAACGGTGGGCAAAACGCTTACCCATTCATTGCGGGCCTGGTGCAAATCCGAATGACAAACGCCGCAGTAGAGAATCTCGATCTGTATATCCTCCGGCCGCGGGGTGCGGCGCTGGATGGAACCTGGCGCGAGCGCCGAGGTTGCGCTTCGGGCTGAATAGACTTTTGCCAGATAGGTTTTCTGGGAGACCGACTGGGTTTCATCTAGCAGAGCGGTTCTTGAAGCTTTTTCGGGCATGTTGGTTTTTCTCCTTCCTATATGCGACTCGAAACAGCCCATATACGATTCGAAAAAATCAATGCCGGCTCAAAGCGATAGCTAGCTTCCGTTGTCGAGATCGACGGCTTTCCCTCGACTGACCGAAGTTCTACGGTCGATTAGGAATCGATGCCATGCACTCGACATGCCCATTCACTCCGTCGGCAGTTTTTTCCACCGCGAAGTGAAATCCCAGTTGGCTCTGAACTTTGGTTGGAGTTCCGTTGAGCATGTACGGGCGAAAGCGGAAGTTTCGCAGCGCATCTTTACTGGCAGCTATAAGCAGAGGGTCGCCTTCGACCAGCACGCTGGATGTGATCTTTCCGGTTTCATCGACTTCGATCTTGAAAATTACGTCGCCTTGAATTCCCTTACTCATCGCTTCGTCGGGATACACCGGCATCGTTTTGTGTTCGACCCGTCCGAGCATCACTCCGCTTGAAACGCGAACCATCTGCGGATGAGCAGGCTCAGGCTGGTTTTGAGGAGCCTGCGACGAAGCGGTAGCGCCACTTTGAGCGGACGCAACGGCAGCGCAACACGCGACTAGTATGACTATCGCTCCGATTTTTGACATGCAAACTCCTTCTGGAAGGTGAGTTAGCCGCTGTCCTCGCCCACCTTCAGCAGCGCCAGGAACGCTTCCTGCGGAATGTCCACGCGGCCGATGCGCTTCATTCGCTTCTTGCCTTCCTTTTGTTTCTCCAGCAGCTTGCGTTTGCGGCTAATGTCGCCGCCGTAGCACTTGGCGATCACGTTCTTGCGGATGGCCGGCACCGTTTCGCGGGCAATGATCTTGGCTCCAATCGCCGCCTGAATTGCCACCTCGAACATCTGCCGCGGGATCAGTTCTTTCATTTTTGCCGCCAGCGCCCGTCCGCGATCATAGGCAAAGTCGCGATGGATTATGGTCGACAGCGCGTCGACGGGCTCGCCCGCTACCATGATGTCGAGCTTGGCCATCGGCGATACCCAGTTGCCCGACAGATGATAGTCGAGCGAAGCGTATCCTCGCGACACCGACTTCAGGCGGTCGTAAAAATCGAGCACGATTTCATTCAGCGGCAGCTCGTACTGCAACATCACGCGCGATGAGCTGACATATTCAAAACTCTTCTGCTTGCCGCGCTTCTCCTCGACCAGCTTCAGAATGCCGCCTACATATTCCTCGTTGGTCAAAATCACGGCGAGAATCACCGGCTCTTCCACTTTCGCGATCTCGCTCACATCGGGCCAGCGCGAGGGATTATCCACCTCGATGACTTGGCCGTCGGTCTTGGTGATCTGGTACCGCACCCCTGGCGCCGTCGTGATCAGGTCGAGATTGTACTCGCGCTCCAGGCGTTCCTGGATGATCTCCATGTGCAGCAGGCCCAGAAAGCCGCAGCGGAAGCCGAATCCGAGCGCCACCGAGCTTTCCGGCTCGAAGAAGAATGACGAATCGTTCAGCTTCAATTTCTCCAGCGCCTCGCGCAGCGCCGTGTGTTCGTGCGCGTCCACCGTGTATAGTCCGGCGAAAACCATGGGCTTGATTTCTTCAAAACCAGGCAAGGCCTGGAGCGACGGCCGGTCATCGTCGGTGATGGTGTCGCCGATTTTCGTATCCGCGACGTTCTTGATATTCGCCATCAGGAATCCAACTTCGCCCGCCACCAACTCGTCGACCTCCACTGGTTTGGGCGTGAGCACGCCCAGCGTTTCCACCTGAAAAACGTGCCCGTTCGACCACAGCCGAATATTCTGCCCTCTGCGCAACCTGCCCTCGAAGACGCGCGTCAGCACCACCACTCCGCGATACGGATCGAACCACGAATCGAACAGCAATGCTTGTAAGTGCCGCTCCGGCGCGCCCTTCGGCGGCGGAACACGCTTCACGATCGCCTCGAGAACATCGGGCACGCCCTGGCCGGTTTTCGCGCTGATCAGCAGCGCATCGGAAGCATCGAGGCCGACTGCACTCTCGATCATCTCCTTGGTGCGCTCAACGTCGGCGCTCTGCAAGTCGATCTTGTTGATCACCGGAATAATTTCGAGGCCATGATTGATCGCCAAGTAGGAGTTTGCCAGCGTCTGCGCTTCCACGCCCTGCGAGGCGTCCACCACCAGGAGCGCGCCTTCACAGGCGGCTAGGGAGCGCGAGACCTCGTAGGAAAAATCCACGTGGCCGGGAGTATCGATCAGGTTGAGCTGGTAGATCTGTCCATCCTGCGCCGGGTATAACATGCGGACGGCATGAGCCTTGATGGTGATACCGCGCTCGCGCTCCAGGTCCATTGAATCTAGAACCTGCTCCTGCATTTCGCGCATGGCGAGGGACCCGGTCAGCTCCAGCAGGCGGTCGGCGAGCGTGGATTTTCCGTGATCAATATGCGCGATGATCGCAAAATTGCGGATGCGAGCGGCTTCCATGAGGATAGGTCGATTCTAGCAGGGTGTTGCGCTGCAACTTTAGGTAGTGTGTCAGTTTGGTTTTGGTAAATCCCCAGTTGGTTTCGGTAAGTCTCCAACCGTCCAACTTGCGTGGCCATGATAAGTATCAGCATGAAGGTGGAATAAGCGCCCACACATGAGGCATTGGAAATCGTGAGAGATGGAGTCACCCGGCCACGTGCTGTTGAACACATCTTGCAAGGGACAACTGGCATGCACCAGAAAGAATGTTCCCTCATTCACGACCGCAATTAGTTGGCGCACGATCTCCTGATACTCGCGAGGAGTACTGATGTTGAACCTCTGTGAAAACCCGTCGCACTTGGGGCATGAAGCCATTTGCCTAGTTTGCCAAATTCAAATCGAGACACTACGTAACTTTGGCAAGGATTGAACAAGGATGCAATCCTTGCTATACTCTCTAAATATGGCCAAAGTTACGAGCAAGCTCCAGCTTACGCTTCCGAAGGCGATTGCCGACCAGTACAGAATTCGTCCGGGAGACGATCTGGAGTGGCTCCCTGCCGGTGAGGCGATTCGCGTCGTGAAGCGGTCGCGGTCCGCATCCCGGAGAGCGGACGCTGCCACGCTCCAGCAAAGGCTCCGACTTTTTGAGCAGGCGACGGCCCGCCAGGAAAAGCGAAACGCTGCCTTCCGCAAAAAGCATGGGCACGTAACTCAACCCTCAAACCGCGGTTGGACGAGAGAGGACCTTTACGATCGTGGCCTTCCTCGTTGA
>JBEKFN010000151.1:0-9594 GCA_050013295.1 Terriglobales bacterium | reverse complement strand
GGGCTTTCCCCTGTGAACCCCTGTGTCCCCTGTGGTTTCAGGTTTTGCACGTTCACTCAGTTAATGCTGGCCGCTGTCGACAGACGAGTTTCCAGTTTCCCTGTTAACCTCAAACTCCATATTATTTTACCTGAAGGCGCGCAATTGGCGAGTACCGGGCGGGTTCCGGGCAATGGGTCAGTTTGAAGCCGAGTTTTTCGACCGCGATCGATGGGTCTTCCGTTGTTCTAATCTTGTATCTTGATGTCTCTCGGATGCAGCACCGTCAAGTCGGGGATCTGCTTGAAATCGTCCTTCTCATCGAAGGTCAAGATTTGGGAAATGCCGTTGTTCTTCATAATCACACTGTGAATCACGTCGCCGACCCCGGAGTGATACTTCAAAATTCCCTGCTTCACGTGGTAAAAGAATTCCGCGAAATCGTAGTCTTTCCTGGGGCTGACTTCGATGATTTGTATCTTGAGACCCCTTAGACGCTTCTCGCTGACAAGCTGACTCTCGATCTCGGCCACGACTCGCGATCGAGATTCTTGCGAGAAACCAATATGTTCACCATCTCCGTTACCGCCCACATCGAGGCGCAAAGCTGGACGTCCTTGAGGTCTGCGAACACTGCAAAGGCTTGCTCCACCACTTTCTTCTTCGTCTCTTCAGCCCTGTCGGTGGAGTAGTAAGCGATTAGGACGTTGCTATCCAAGTAAATGCGGTTCATCGCTTGGCGCGAAAGCGAACAACTCGCTTTCGCTCGACCGTCTTGACAGCCCGGAACGAAACCGTTTTCCCCGACTTAGTCTTGAACTTGATCCTCGCCGGTTTCTTCACAGTGGCAACGAATCTAACGATTTTCCGGGCCATGAAGCGATGATAGCACTGTAGCACGGTGGCTCAAGGCGTTTGCGCCCGTTCCTGCACGCTACGGGCGCTTTCGCCGCACGTTGAGAGTGAACTCTATCCGCCCAGCTTCTCAAAGAACAAACAAATCGTTTCAATCCCGTGATAAAAATTCGGAATGTGGAATTTCTCGTTCGGAGCGTGCAAATTGTCGTCGGGAAGCCCAAAGCCCATCATCACCGATGGAATCTTCAGCACGTCCTGGAAATCGGTCACAATCGGAATCGACCCGCCGGAGCGAATAAACACAGTCTCTTTCTTGAACGTATCATGCAGCGCCTCAGTCGCCGCTTTGATGAACCGGTTGTCGGTGCCAACCACGCCTGCGGGGCCCTTGCTCCAAACCTTGATCTTGATGTCGATCCCCTTAGGCGTGAGTTTCTTGACCATCGCGGTATAGCGTTTCAGGATGTCGTCCGGATCCTGGTTCGGCACCAGGCGCATCGAAACCTTGGCCGACGCCTTCGCCGGAATCACCGTCTTCGCCCCCGGAGCCACAAATCCGCCCGGCATGCCGTGCACCTCCAGCGTCGGACGCGCCCACGTCCGGTACAGCACCGAATATCCCGGCTCGCCGGTCAGCACCTTGGAGCCGACTTCGGTTTTGCGATAATGCTCTTCGTTGAAAGGCAGCCGCTTCCACGCCTTCAGCTCATCTTTGCTGGGCACTTTGACGTCCTTGTAAAAACCCGGGATCAGTACCTTCCCCTTCGCATCTTTCAGCTTGCCGATGATCTCAATCAGCGCAAATAGCGGATTAGGCGCCGCGCCCCCATAGATGCCGGAGTGCAAATCGGTCTTCGCCCCGACCGCTTCAATCTCCGTGTACACCAGGCCGCGCAAGCCGACGCAAAGGGTAGGAAGGTTGGGCGCGAACAGTTCCGTATCGCAGACCAGCGCGAAATCCGCTTTCAACTTCGCCTTCTGCTTGCGGACGTACTCGGCAATCGATTCGCCGCCCACCTCTTCCTCGCCTTCAAAAATAATCTTGACGTTGATCGGCAGCTTGCCCCCATGCGCCTGCATCAGGGATTCGAGCGCCTTCACTTCCATCCAGAGCTGCCCTTTGTCGTCGACCGCGCCGCGCGCGTAAATGTTGCTGTTGCGCTCGGTCGGTTCAAACGGCGGCGTCTTCCATTCATCCAAAGGATCGGGCGGTTGCACATCGAAGTGCGCATACATCAGGACGGTTGGTTTGCCATGCGCATGCAGCCAGTCGGCGTAGAGCAGCGGATGTCCGTTGGTCGGGATGATCTCGACATTGTCCATCCCAATGCGGCGCAGCTCAGCCGCCACAAATTCTGCCGCCTTCAGCACGTCGCCTTTGTGTTCATCGAGCGTGCTGATACTGGGGATGCGGAGAAGGTTCTTCAGCTCATCGAGAAAACGCGGTTGATTATTGCGGGCAAAATCCACTGCCGGGGAAGCCATAGTCCGTTGCCTTTCTGGCGCGCGGGGCGCGCGTACTCAGAAAATGATCGCCGAAAACGTCTCAGTATATACCCTGAATCTATGGAGGGACGGGCGCCTCGCCGTCTCACCGGGAAGAACCGGTCGCGCAAGTTACATCCAGCCAAGAACCTGAAACGCAATTGACAGCAACCCCCATCTCACAAACAATAGGCTCTACAGTCCACAATTCAACCGGAGCCCTCTTATGTCTGAAGGCGAGCAACCGACCGTCTACCACCCCGAGCCGCAGAGCAACGTCGGCAAATGGATCCTCATCGTGCTGGCCGTTGCCTATGCCGGCGCGTCCGCGTTTTTCATTTACGACCAGCACGGCAAGCTCGACAAGGTCACGCAAGATCAAGCCGCCAGCCAAAAACAAATTGGCGATCTGACCAAGCGCATGCAGACCGCCGAAGCCGATTCTGAGACCCTGGCCCACCAGTTGGGCATGACCAAGAAAGAATTGGCGACGCGTGCCAACGAACTGCAGCGTCAGCAGCAAGCCGCAGCCGCGAGCATTGCAGCACAGGCGGAACAAGAGAAGAAAGATGTAAGCGCCGTTTCCGGAGAAGTTGGCTCCGTGAAGACCGACGTCGGCGGCGTGAAAACCGACGTGGCCGCCACCAAGGCATCGCTCGATGCGACCATCGCGAAGCTCCAGAGCACCATGGGCGATCTCAACGTGCAGAGCGGATTGATCGCCAACACACGCGGCGACCTGGAAGCCCTGAAACACAAGGGCGACCGCCAGTACTACGAGTTCTCCTTGTTGAAGGGAGCCAAGCCGCAGACATTCTCAACCGTGGCCTTGCAGCTCAAGAAGACCGATCCCAAACGCGGCAAGTACACGCTCGACGTCACCGCCGACGACAAAACCATCGAGAAAAAAGACAGGAACCAGAGCGAGCCCGTGCAGTTCTACACCGGACGCGATCACATGCTGTATGAACTCGTAGTCTGGTCGGTGGACAAGAACAAGATCACCGGCTACCTAAGCACGCCGAAGAATGCGCCAGTACCGATCACCGCGACGCCAAAGTAGCTGTAGTAATGAGGTCAGAAGTTAGAGGTCAGATTGCAGAGGTGAAATCACGGGAGTAGGAGACCGCCGCTTGCGCTAACCTCTGCAATCTGACCTCTAACCTCTAACCTTCCTATGCTGCCCGCAAACGCGCACACGCTCGCTGAAATCGCTCTCCGCACCGGAGTCATCTACTGCCTCGTGCTGCTCGGAATTCGCATCAGCGGCAAGAGGGAAGTCGGCCAGATGACGCCCTTCGATCTAACGCTTCTGCTGCTGATTTCGAACTCCGTGCAAAATGCCATGACCGGCCCCGACACGTCGCTCGCCGGAGGCGCGGTAGCCGCCACCACGCTCCTGATCCTGAATTATTTGGTGGCCGAGGTTTCCGGCGGCAATCGCCGCTTCCGTAAATATATTCAGGGACAGCCCAGCCTGCTGGTGCACGACGGCGAGGTCATCGAAGCGCACATGGCCAAAGAACATGTCAGCATGGATGAACTGGAACGCGCCCTCCGCGAGCACGGAGTCGGCACCTACAAGCAAGCGGCGCTAGCAGTGTTGGAAGTGGATGGCTCGATCAGCGTGCTGAAATACGACGACATCGAGCCCACCGCGACGACTCACCTAAACCGCCGCCGATTCCTGAAGAAGCAGTAACCGAGCCGTGTGGCGCGGACCTGCCCTGAGCGGAGCCGAAGGGGCCCTCGCCCGCGGCCCTCGACTCTGATTTTGTCTTTCGATCACCCGATGGCCCGATCACCCGATGACCCGATGCGGTTATGGATGCGTCATCTTCTCCGGCTTAACCAGCGAATCAAATTCCTCACCCGTAAGATGTTTCAGCTTCAAAGCCGCCTCGCGCAGACTCGAATGCTCGACATGAGCCACGTGCGCAATCTGCGCCGCCTTGTCGTATCCCACCTTCGGAGCAAGCGCCGTAACCAGCATCAGCGAATTCTTAACGTAGAAATCCACCTTGGCGCGATCGACTTCAATGCCCTTGATCATGTATTCCACGTACCCATGACACGCGTCGGTGATCAAAGTGACCGAGTGCAAAAAGTTGTAGATGATCACCGGCTTATACACGTTGAGCTCAAAGTTGCCCTGCGATCCGGCGAATCCCACCGCGGCCGTAGCCCCGTGCACCTGCACGCACACCATAGTCATGGCTTCGCATTGCGTAGGGTTCACCTTCCCCGGCATGATCGAAGACCCCGGCTCATTCTCCGGAATCACGAGCTCGCCCAGCCCGCACCGCGGCCCAGAAGCCAGCCAGCGAATATCGTTAGAGATCTTCATAAACGAAGCCGCCAAAGTTTCCATAGCGCCCTGAGCAAACACAATCTCATCGTGCGCCGAAAGCGCGGCGAACTTATTAGGATGCGAGCGGAAGGGAAGTCCCGTAAGTTCAGCAATTTTCTTAGCCGCGCGCTCGGCAAATTCCGGATGCGTATTCAGCCCCGTACCCACCGCCGTCCCGCCAATAGCCAGATCGTAAAGCCCCTCCAGCACCTGCTCCAACCGCTTGATGTCGCGGTCAAGCAAACTAGCCCAGCCGCCAAATTCCTGTCCAATGGTCAAAGGCACAGCATCCTGCAAGTGCGTGCGCCCAATCTTCACCACGGAGTCAAATTCCTTAGCCTTGGCCGCAATCGCATCGCGCACCGTCCTGATAGCCGGAATCAAAGCGTTCTTAACCCGCTCCGCCGCCGCAATATGCATAGCCGCCGGAAACGTATCGTTAGACGACTGCGACATGTTGACGTGATCGTTAGGATGCACCGGCTTCTTCGATCCCATCTCCCCGCCCGAAATTTCGATGGCGCGATTAGAGATGACCTCATTCACATTCATATTGGTCTGCGTGCCCGAGCCCGTCTGCCAAATGCGCAAAGGGAACTGGTTATTCAGCTTCCCGGCAATCACTTCGTCAGCGGCCTCGACGATGAGCTTAGCCTTGTCGGCAGGGAGCTTGCCCAGGTCCTGATTCACCAGCGCGCAAGCCTTCTTAAGCGTGCCAAACGCCCGAATCAGCTCCGGAGGCATAACGTCGCGCCCAATATTAAAATGCAGCAGCGAACGCTGAGTCTGAGCCCCCCAGTAAACATTCGCCGGAACTTCGATCTTCCCCATGCTGTCGGATTCAATGCGGGTCTTTCCTTTGGTCGGGGCGGCGGGTTCGGTAAGAGTAGTAGACATGATGACCTCTTGTGCGTCGGACCGGAGCGGAAGCAGCCAGGCCCTTCGGCTGGAATGATGAACTCAGCATTATACAGCGCGGATTTCGGACAAGCCTAGCCGGTCAGTCCGTGGTTTTGCTGCGATGTGTCAGATAGACGACTATTTTAGTTGACGATGTAAACCATATGATTTACACTAGAAGGCGTGATTGGCAGCTTCCGGCATAAAGGGCTCGAGGAGCTTTATCGAACTGGCAAGACGCGCCGGATCGGTGCCGGACAAATCGGGAAGTCCGCGCGCGTCCTGCAGTTGCTGCAAGTGGCGGGGCGCCCGGAGGACATGAACATTGCAGGCTTTCGCTTCCATCGCCTGCATGGCAGCTCGAAACGCTGGTCGGTTCGTCTGACGGGAAACTACCGCATTACTTTCGGCTGGTTGGGCGAAAACGCCTTGGAGGTTGACTTTGAAGATTACCACTAGCGCCGGAGTTGTGAAGGGAAAGAACGGATTGCCGCCTATTCATCCAGGCGAGATCATCAAGCAAGACATTTTGCCGTCGGTCGGCCTGTCGGTAACGGCCGCGGCCAAAGCGCTCGGAGTGTCCCGCCAGATGTTGCACGGCATTTTGGCAGGGCGCAAACCCTTGTCCGCTGTCATGTGCCTGAAAGTCGCCCGCCTGTTTGGCGGTTCACCGGAAGTATGGATGCGGTTGCAGGCGGCCTACGACCTGAAAAAGTCCGAGCAAAACAAGAAGGTCATGAAACGCATCGCACGGATCGTGCCCCTCCATCCGGTCGAAGAAGCCCGCGCCTGAACCCGCAATTCGATTTAAGGTTCGTTCGCCTACGTCCGGGTGGCGATTGCTTTGGACCCAACAAGGATCCGGCGGAAATTCCCCCCAGGTGGAAGCGTTGCCTAGCAGCCCGTGGTGCAAGTAGCTGATTTCCGGCAAAGCGGGCGGCGCAGCCGGGTGCGCGATCTTACGACGGATTGGGCAAATGGCGCGGAGATACGGCTGCTACGAAATCGCTGCTGACCAATTTCCGTACCAGAGCAGCCGGGGGCCCACTCATCGCGTTCTTTGCGATGAGTGGGCATCTTAGCCAGTTCCCACTCGTTTATTGACATCCATACGCCAATAGAGTACAGTCAGTTGTATATACGCTATTAGCGTATACAGCCCTATGGAGTTTGTGGAAGCGCCTCCATTTACGCGCCATCTTCCCGAGTATTTGAATGAGGACGGCTACAGAGAACTACAGGCTTCTTGCCGCGAATCCAGAGCTGGCGATCTGATGCCAGGGACGGGCGGTTTCCGAAAGATGCGATGGGCGGACGCGCGGCGCGGAAAAGGTCGTAGGGGCGGATTGCGGATTATCTACTACCACTTCCCCTCCGATCGCCAAATCGGGCTGATGACTCTCTACGCTAAGGACGAGGCTTCTGACCTGACAAGCCAGCAGAAGAAGGCGCTAAAGGTTTCCATTGAAACGGAATTGGCGGCGCGTGCGGCGATGCGAGCCACTCGGCCGCGTGGGTAACGCGGGTGGATAAAGGAGAATCGTAATGGCGAAAAGGGACATCGTTGGTGAGTTGATGGAGGGCGTGGCGGCGATGAAGGACCACCGCCAAGGCAAGATCACGTTGCGGAGCTACAAAGTCGAGGCGACGCCGCTCCCCAAGGTCAATTCGAAGCTCATCAGGGACACGCGAAAAAGGCTGCGATTTTCGCGCGCAGTGTTTGCGCGCAAGTTGCGCATCAACGAAAGAACGCTGGAAAAATGGGAACAAGGTCGAGCAAAACCGAATCCACAGGCGGCGGCCCTGATGCTACTGGTGCGTCGGTATCCCGACACGCTGGTGCGACTGGACGAAGTGGCGGCACGGTAGCTTCTATTTATCACGGCGGACCATCGCTAGAGGCATCCATGGCTAAGCGCGAAAAACCACACCAAATTATGATGCGTGTAATAATTACCGTGTAACTAATACACGCTTGTGCCTCTTTTACCACAAACGACCCTGTGCATTATCAACGACTTGGGCGGCCGGATAAGGCGGAAATTATGACCCACGGTCGCTATTAAACACCGGAAGAGCACCGGACTTTCGCCTTTTCTGCGCCGCGGCCTTGCCCCGCCACCTCAGCATATGTACGTACACATTTGCCATGTTCCACGTGGAACATTGTACGTACAATTATTGGCTGGCCGACCTTTCCGTCGCCGCTTATTCGGCAATTCGCCTCAGATCGACTTCACCGGAATCGCCATCACATCCTCCACCAGCCCGACTTCCTTCTGCACAAACGGTTCAGCGTAAGTGACGCCGCCGAGCATGCCGTAATTGCGGGCCATGGATTCCACGCGAGCCCGTATCTCCTTGTGCGCCGGGAAGATACCGCTGCCCGCCTGCTGATCGGTGAACTGAGATTTATATGCCATCAGCGATGCCATGCGCGTTTCGAACTGGTCGGTGATGTCCACGACAAACGTAGGCCGCACGTCGCGGTACAGGCTGGCGTAAATAATTTTGAAAGGACGATGAGCGGAACCCTCCAGCGGCAACTTGGCAAGTCCCGATATGAACGCCGCTTCATATCCGAGCACCGAGGCCGTGTAGTGATCGGGATGACGCCCCTCCCAATAGGGAAGAATCAGCACCCGCGGACGTTGTTCGCGAAGTAAGCGAACGACCTTCAACCGATTCTCCCAGGTATTTTCGACGCGCCCGTCGGGAATATCGAGCGCGTGACGCCAGGAAACTTTCAGGATGCGTGCCGCCTCCGCCGCTTCGCGCGCGCGGTCTTCGGCGGTTCCGCGCGTCCCCATCTCTCCTTGCGTAAGGTCGAGGATGCCGGTGCGGTATCCGCGCTCGGCCATCTTGAGCAGAGTTCCGCCGCAGGTTTGTTCTACATCATCGCGGTGCGCGGCGAGGGCGAGAATGTCGAGGGTCATAGAAACGTCGTCGGTCGTTCGTCGTCGGTCGTTAGCCCAGCGTTGCCTATTGCGGCTTCCGCGCTGTTCCTCTGAATTTCTAGAATGCCAACGACTAACGACCGACGACCAACGACTGTTCTCACGCGGCCGGCTTCGTCGTGCGCCGGTTCGCCAGCGCGAAAGCTAAACCGAACATGAAGAGCGCAAACAGCAGCAACGTCAAAAGCGATGCGGTCAGCGAGAATGCGCTGGGCGCTTCGGGGTACATCAGCGTGCGCAACGCTTCGACGCCGTAGGTCAGCGGGTTGGCATACATGAGCCAGCGAATCCATCCTGAAGCCTTGGACAGAGGGAAGAGCGCTCCCGAAAGCAGCCATAGCGGAATCAGGAAGAGATTGATGATGGCGTGAAAGGCTTGCGTCGAATCCATGGGCCAGGCGATGGCGAAGCCAAGCGCGGTCAGGGCGAACGACACCAGGAACACGGTGAGGACGATGAGCCCGAACGAAGCCAGCGTCATGTGTATGCCGACGAAGGGCGAGAAGACCAGGAAAATCAATCCCTGGGCGGCGGCGAGCGTCGTGCCGCCCAAAACTTTTCCCAAAACAATAGCCGCGCGCGGCACCGGCGCGACGAGCACCGAAAGCAAGAAACCTTCGTTGCGGTCTTCGATCACCGACATCATGGTGAAAATCGCGGTGAAGAGCACGATCATCACCAGCGTGCCGGGATAGAAATAATTCAGATAGTGCTGCTGGCCGGCGGCTTGTCCTGAACGAAATGAGGTCCCGAAACCGCTTCCGATGACGACCCAGAACAAGAGTGGAGAAGCGATGACGCCTACCACGCGCGCGCGCTGCCGATAGAAGCGTACGACTTCGCGCCACCAGAGCGTGAAGGCGGGCAGCAGGACTCCGGCGGATGCGGGAACGGTTGCGGGAAACGTCGCAGTTTGGGTTGCCATTGTTTTTAGTTTAGCAGTGATGGGTGTGGAGGTGTCAGCTATCAAGTAGTTAGCGTCGGTCAGGGGTGGACTCCGTCACTCACCCTTTTCGCAGCGCACGCGAAAAAGGAGTACCCGGCGAATCATCCTGTTGGCCTTGT
>JBEKFN010000150.1:0-9614 GCA_050013295.1 Terriglobales bacterium | reverse complement strand
GCTGCCCGCCTGCTGCAGTTGCCGATACACCCGAGCATGATTCCGCCCAAAAGCGCCCACCCCAATCACCGCAACCTTGATCGTGATCGGCAATACATTACTCGGAACTACTTTGCTCGGAAATTCAGTGCTCAGATAAGTGCTCCGGAACGAAGAAATAACGCGCTATTGTCGCAGTTCCAGCCCCAGCTAGGAAAGCGCAAAACCTGTAATCGCGTAGGAACGGCCGCCCTCGGCCGTCCAGCGGGGCAAAGCCCCGCACAGGCCGCGGAAAAAATCTGGCTTCGTATCAGGGCATCGCTTCAGCGATGCCGAACATTCTTCAAAATCCGATGTCCCCTTTAGGGGCTGCGTATTGGCATCCAGTTTTTTCCCGCAGCCCCGGCACGTTCCTCACATCTTCTTCAGCAGCGCAATCTGCCCCGCATGATACAGCTCATGCTGCACCACGCCATGAAGCATGTAGTAAAAGGTGTAGTGCGCGCCCTCTTTGCCGGGAACCATATCGTCAAGCCGAGAGTCCGGAAGAGAAGCCACGGCCGCGACCAGCTCCGCGTGACCGCGCCGCACCTGCGCCAACGCCGCGCGCCAAGCAGCCGCGCTCGCATCCGTAACCGGAGGAAAATTCTCCGCATCCGCGAGCTCCACCGAGGCACCCCCCAACCGTCGAAGCACGGCCCCATCCCAAGCCGCAACATGCAGCACCAGCTCCCAGATCGTGTGAGCACCAGCTATAGGACGCGCCGCCGCCCGCGCTTCCGTAACAGCCGCCAAAATTTCAAACAAAGAGTCCCCATGCCAAGCCTCGCCGTCAAACGCCCGGCGAAGCTGGTCGGCAATGCGAGCCGATTCAGACCGATCTGTTTTAGACATGGGATGCCTCCATTTCCTGAGGTCAGAGGTGAGAGGTCAGATTGCAGAAGTGAAAACCAGGCGTCACCTCTGCAATCTGACCTCTAACCTCTGACCTCGCCCTACCCCGCGCACACCGCGATCCCCGCCTCATCCGCCGCCCGCGTCATCGCCTCTCCATCCAGCAACAAACATCGCCCCGCGTCCACCGCCAGACAACTCGCCCCGGCCCGCGCCATCGTCTCGATCGTCTTCACCCCAATCACCGGAACATCGAAGCGCATGTCCTGCCCCGGCTTCGCAATCTTCACCACCGTCAGCGCGCGGCTCAGCAGCTGAGAATCAAGGGTGCCCCACTCATCGCGCCCTTTGCGATGAGTGGGAGCCTCCACCAAACCCTCCGCCGACGCCAAACTCTTCATGATCTCCCCCGCCCGCTCAATCGTCGCATCCGTGCCCTCCATCGCCTCCACCGCCACGCACGCCGCGCCCGCGATCACCACCGTCTGCCCAATGTCGTACTCCGCCAGCCGCCGCCCCACCGCGCGTCCATACTCAATGTTCTTGCGTTCCTGCTCGCTAGGAGCCCGCTTGGTGAACACGCCCGATTTAGCCAGCAGCGGCTCCAGCAGCGCGGTCGAGTTCTCCAGCATGATGCCCTCCTCCGCCAGCACCGTGGCGATCGCGCCCAGCAGCGAGTCCGTATTGCGCGTAGCCAGCGAAAGCAACAACTTCGCCAGCCGCCAATCCGGCTTGATGGAGGAAAAAATCTGCTTGTGCTTAACCTGCCCCGCCATAACAGCGCGGGTAACGCCCTCGGCCTTAAAAGTCTCGATGAGCTTCGACAACTCCCCCAGCGAAACCCAGTGAACGGAAGCGGCGCCGCGTGACGAAATCTCAGGGAAAGCCTCTTCGCGAATAGCCGCGACCACCACCTCAAATCCCTGAGCCCGAGCCGCATCCAGCACCAGAAAAGGAAACTTCCCATTGCCGGCGATGAGCCCCAGCCGTGTCATAACCAAGACCCACGTAGGGGCGGACGCATTCGTCCGCCCAGCGGAGCGAAACTCCGCAGAGGTTTTCGTTTGCACCGCCCCATAACTCTCCGAGCGAACGGACAGCCGAGGCCGGCCGTCCCGAAGCAAGCAGCGAAGCCTTCCACTACTTAATCACTCCCCGTTCCGACGCTTCAATAAATCGAATGAGCATCTCGACATCCTCACCAAGATCGGCTTCCGCCTTCAGCTTCTCCAGCGCCTGCGATGTATTCAGCTTCGAAGCCAGCAGCACCCGATAAGCATGATGAATTTTCCCAATCCGCTCCTTACTAAATCCCCGCCGCTCCAACCCCACGGCATTCAATCCATAAGCGTGCGTCCCCCGCTCCGCCGACGTCTTAGAAAACGGCAGCACATCCCGCGTAACGGTAGTGCCCCCGCCGATAAAGGAATACCTCCCAATCCGCACGAAGTGATGCACCGGGCACAGCGCCCCCACCGTCGCCCAATCCTCCACCGTGACGTGCCCGCCCAAAGTAGCCGCGTTCGCCATGATGATGTGACTCCCAATCTGGCAATCATGCGCAATGTGCGTATAAGCCATAATCAGGTTGTGATCGCCGACGCGGGTGCATCCCCCACCCTTGACCGTGCCGCGGTTGATGGTGACAAATTCGCGAATCTTGTTGTGGTCGCCGATCTCCAGCCGAGTCGCTTCGCCCGCATAAGTGATGTCCTGCGGTGCAAAGCCAATAGAAGTGAAAGGGGAGAAGTGATTGTCCGCGCCGATTGTCGTGAGACCTTCGATCACCACGTGCGAAGCCAGACCGCACCCCGCGCCCAGTTCCACCTCGGCCCCGATCACGCAATAAGGCCCAATCGTGCACGACGGATGTATCTTGCTTTTAGGATCGACGATCGCCGTAGGATGAATGGACATCTTAGAATTTGCGATTGGTAATTGTTAATTGGTAATTTGTATTGCCGGGTTTCAATTACAAATTACAAATTGGAAATTACAAATTCTCCCCCGCCTCCGCGCTTCCCGCACCCATCGCCCGCGGCACCAGCCGGCAAGTGACCGTCGCTTCGCAAACCACCTTGCCGTCCACGTACGCCTTGCCTTCCAACCGAGCGGCCGTCATCCGCCAGGCCCGCACCACCACCTCAATCCGCAGCTGATCGCCCGGCACCACCGGACGCCGGAAGCGCGCCTTCTCGATCCCCGTGAACACCATCAGCATCTCGTCGCGATTCGGAACCTCAGTCAGCAACAGCAGCCCGCCCGCCTGCGCGATCGCTTCCACAATCAGCACCCCCGGCATGATCGGCTTTTCCGGAAAGTGCCCCTGAAAAAAAGGCTCGGTGATCGTCACATTTTTCAACGCGACAATGCTCTTCATCCGCACCAGTTCGATCACCCGGTCGATCAAAAGAAAGGGATAGCGATGGGGCAGGATCTTGAGAATATCGCCAATGTCCATCGCGGTTTTCGACGACGGCGGCGTCGCTTCCGCCGCCTCACCCGCCGTCGCATCACTAGTCTGGTCCATTTCCGTCACGCGTTTCGTTCAAGGCGAAAATTATACTGTAGCGCACGTCAATGATTTCTCATCCGCGTAAATTCCAGCTGACCCCCACCCTCCTCCGCCACCCGCCTAGCAGAGTGCTGAAAAACTCGATTTTGTTCTTGTTCTTGGGTGGCGCAGCGGTTCACCGCTGCGATAACCGGCTTATTTTCATGACGGCTTTAGCCGCTGAGGTCACACTTTCTGCGCGGGAACCAGTTTTTCCGCAGCCTGCCAGGACGCTCCCCCCAGTAACCGCTCATCTGTGACGCACGCCCTAGACTCGCCCAACCTTATCGCCGATGATCAACCCAAGGGCCCTGCAACCACACTCCACCGAGCCCCGGAGCCAATCCATGAATTTGCCCGACCCGCGATCCTCTAACCCCGCTCCCACCGAACCAGATCGCCGCCAACATCCGCGCTACACCGTCCAGGTCCCAATCGAAATCCGCCAGGAAGACAGCGACCTCCCCATGCGCCTCGAAACCACCGACCTAAGTCGCGGAGGCTGCTACATCCAACTGATCAGCGCCCTCCCACTCGGCGCCCGCTTGCAAGTCACCCTCTGGCTCGGCGGCTATCCCGTCGTCATCCAAGGGCGCGTCGTCACCCGCCATCCCCAATTCGGCAACGGCATCATGTTCCTGGAGTTCGAAGGTGAAGGAGATCAACTTCTAAACCGTTACCTGGAGGCGATCACCACCTAGCAGCCCGTGGCGCAAGTCCGATTCGTATCAGGGCATGCCTTCAGGCATGCCGTAAGCCCTGCCTTATGAATGCGCCTTTACCGTTTTGCTGAAAAACGCAAGTTTCGTATCAGGGCATCGCTTCAGCCGATGCCGTAGGTTCTTTGATTGAGATGCCCATTTAGTGTGTGCGTGAGAACTGGCGTTTTGGCAATCCGGCGGAACGAAAAGCTTGAGAATACAGCCCCGGAGGAGCGACCTAACTTAGCCCAACGCTTCAGCGCTGGGAAAAGTGGGAAGAATGACCTAAGTCCCGGAGGGACGACCCAGTTCTCACGCACACTCTTAGGGGCTGTGCGCCGAAAACCGAGTTTTTCAGCAATCTGTTTAGGCGTTTGGATCTGGGCCCTTGAGTTTCACCACAGGCTGCTAGCAGAGGAACCGCCAAGTGGTGCTATCAGCCCGTGTGTCGATCAAGAAATCAAGAGCGTAAGCTCCGAAACAGCACCGCAATCCCACAAATTACTCTCCAGATTCCCCCAAAGAATCAAGGCACCCAACTGGGTACCGGGTACTGGTTACTGGATACTAACCACTATCCACTGCTGCTCTTCCCCATCACCACGATCGGCAGCGTCAACCCATCCCCCAGCGGCACCTCCGCCGCTTCCAATTCCGCATACCCCTTCGCCCGATAAAAAGGAACTCCCGTCAGCGTCGCTCCCATCTCCAGCCGCCGAAACCCCGCCGCCCCAGCCGCCGCCTCGCAAGCCTCTAGAATCATCCCGCCAATCCCCCGCCGCGCCCACGCCGGATGAACAAAAAATGCCCGAATCTTAGCCGCATCCCTAGCCGGATCCAGCAACGAATCCTCCCGCCCCGCAAACTGGTCGCCGCCAAACAAAGTTTTCCGCCTACTCCACCCGCCGCAACCGACCAGCAGCGCCCCTCCCGAGAATTTTCCTCCCGACGATTTCGCTCCCGAAGCGTCCGTCTCCTCTGCCGCAAAATAAGTTCCATCCGCAATCAATTGCGTGTCCACCCCATACACCGTCCGCAGCGCGCTCTCCAATTGCGCGGCCGAATAATCCCCCGCCTGCAATCCCCGCACCGAAGCCTCAATCAATTCCCCAAGCATCGGAATATCGCAAGCTTCCGCCAACCGAATCCGTATAGTCATAACCGATCTCCAGCAGACTCCGGAAAAATGCAGGTTTCGTATCAGGCAGCAATTTAGCGAAATCAGACGCCCTTAAGGGGCGGGCGATGGCATCCGAATTTTCCGCAGCCAAGACGCAGATAGCCAACAGCGAAGAGCCAACAGCCAAGAGCTGACGGCTGAGAGCTGACAGCTGACAGCCGTTGCCCTCATTTCCGAGCCGCCGCGCACTCCGCGCAAGGACAAACTTCCCGCAAATAGAACCACGAATAAATTCCCAGATCGTGTTTATCGTTCCAAGAAAACTTCAGCGCATACTTCCCCACCGCCTCCGCCGAAAGCGCTTTCACCGCCGGCTTGAACATAGGCAAAGCCCCAGGAGCCACCTTCGCCTTCTCGCCCGCCTTTCGTCCCGACTTCCCCCGCTCCTCCTCGCACAGCGCGCAAGGACAAGCATCCCGCAAAAACGCAAACGTATACGCCGACCGGTGCCCATCCTTCCACTCAATCTCCATCCCCGTCCCCGTCGTCAAATGAATCACCACCGACTTAGGGTCGTTCCCCACCCGAGGCGTAAAATCCGGCAGCGCCATAAATTTCAGTATCGCACGTGTGGCGCGGACCTGCCCGCGAACTGTCGCCCTGCGGGAGCAAAGCGGCGGCTTGATTTTGGGGATGGCGGCGCTGGAAAACGGCAGCGCCCGCTCAATTCTCCTTCGCCAGCCAACCAATTCCACCAAGCCAGTTAAAACGTTAGCCGTCCAGCGAGCTGCAGGATGCGCTGGGTTTGCAGTTCGCCTACTCCCGATCCAAACGTCGTGCTGGTAATTTGACCGAAAGTTTCGCTAAAAACATTGAAGTCCGGATTGGCGAATTCCGTGTGGTTGAATACGTTGAAAGCTTCGACCCGGAATTCGACGCTCACCCGCTCGGTAATCGCGGTGGTTTTGGCCAGAGCCAAATCAAGGTTGGTGCGTCCCGGCCCGCGGAAGAAGTCTCGCCCCGTGTTGCCGTAGGGATCGCTTGGATTATAAACATCCGGGACCGGCACGAACGTTGCGGGGTTAAAATAATAATTTCCATTCGTTTTGGGATTCAGGATCTTGATCTTGCTGAACCCGGGCGCGTAATCGACATTGGCCAGGTAGCCGTCGCCAGCCCCCGAGGGCCCCGGATCCGCTGGATCGCTCGTTGAGAGGCCCGCATTGATGCTGAGCGGAAACCCAGTCCGCCATGTGAAGATGGGGTAGAGGCTCCATCCTTTTACGAGACGCTTTGGTCCCGAAGCCCAAGCGCGATCAAAAGGCAAATCCCATCCTCCGCTGAAAGTGATCCGCTCCTTAACGTCGAAGTCGGAGGAGGCATGGAACGCGCCAGGGTTGTAAAACGGCACCTGCGAATCCCGGTTGCGGAATCCGGACGCGTCATCGATGCTGTGGCCGTAAGTATACGCAAGAGTGAAGTAGGTGTTGCCAATTATCCGGTTGTCTCCGTTCTGTTTCGTCAAGGAAGCTTCCAGACTATTGAAATTGGCGAAGCTGGCATTAGTGAACTCCAGCGCAGAGGAAATAGGACAATCGGCAGGGCTGTCGAAACTCGCGAGACAATACGCGGTGTAGGCAGCGCCCTGGTTCACATTCAAAATTCTGGCAATGCCCGCGTTCGGGCCACTCAACGGGAAGGGATTGATGTCCTGCAACACCGTCAGTCCTTTTGAGCTGCTGCCAACGTAGTTAACCTCCATGATCAGATTTCTGGCAACTTCCCGTTGGATGCTCAAGTTGTACTGGTAGGTATAAGGGGTGTGGAGATGCGGGTTCACGAAGTAGAGTCCGGAACCTGCCGCCGGGAGAAATTGCCCGCCCGTCGCAGGATTGAATGCAGTAGCGGGGTTGGGTGTGGGTGGTGAGGGGAACGGATTGGCACTGAAGCCGGTGCTAGTCCACGGCTCGCTGTAATAGGTAAATGGACCGCCGGGTGCGCTGGGCGACGAGAAAACAGCGGTGGGTTCGCTATAGAACGGTGGTGCGCCGTTGAATTGCAGGTTGTCTTCGCCCTTGAGCACGTCGTAGAAGATACCGAAACCTCCGCGGATGCTGGTCTTGCTGCTGCTCCCAGGACTCCAGGCAAATCCGATTCGCGGCGCAAAGTTTTTCTTGTCGGGAAAATTGACGCCTCGGGGCGCGCCCGCGTCTCCGGGAAAAACCAGGCCGAGCGGCGCATTAGGAAATCTTGTCGACTGGTCGCCGGGGATGATGGAAAACGACCTTCCCTTGGTGTCGATCTTGGGCGTGCTGTACTCATAGCGAAGCCCCAAGGTGAAGGTCAGGTTGGGTCTTACCCGCCACTCGTCCTGCCCGAATACGTAGGTTGCCTTGCTCCGGAAATTGTTGGCCGCGTTTGGACCCTCAAACAAGTAGTTTGGAATCCCCACCAGAAAGTCGGCGAGGCTGTCGCCAGTGCCAATACCATCCTGGCTGTACGGTCCAATGAAATCAAAGTTGCTGTCGGCAAAAAAGGCGTAAAGAGTATTTTGTTGATAGGCGGAAAATCCTCCGCCGAATTTCCATGCGTTGCGTCCCTTTACCCACGTGAACGTATCCGCAAACGCATACGTGTTGCCGATTTCGTGCGCCGGACCGGCCTGGTCCGGCCCGAACGCCAAGCCATTGTCGAAAGTCATGAGCGGAGGACCGTTGGAAAGGTCCGACAAGATCCCGAACTGGGAGGATAGCGCTGGCATGCTGGCAACGGGCTTATTCGCCAAGGTATTGTGACGCTGCGCGGTCAGACGGAGTTCGTTCAGCTGGGCAGGGGAAAAAGTTCGAGTGTAGGCGACATTGAGAAAGTAGCTGTTGATCTGGTCAGTGGCGGCAAAGCCGGGCACGGTTGCAGAGTAGCCAGACAACGCAGTGTATCCGAAGGGAGCAAGCTGGGGACTTCGAACGCCGCCAACCGTGCCCGTCAA
This sequence comes from Terriglobales bacterium, assembly GCA_050013295.1. Taxonomy (GTDB): domain Bacteria; phylum Acidobacteriota; class Terriglobia; order Terriglobales; family Acidobacteriaceae; genus Acidiflorens. Next base: position 1,380 of record JBEKFN010000150.1, on the reverse strand, counting down.
CTTGTCCTTCGAGTCGATGTCGAAATCGATCTTGCCGGTCAGTTCATTGTTGTTGTACGTACTGCCCCCGGAGGGGAAAATCTCTCCGGTCGTATTTGCCGGAATCAGTCCCGTCTTGATGTAGGCTTGAGCGGCCGGATCGAACTTCCCCGGATCAATGATTGCGTTGGAGGGGGAGCCCCCCGCAGGCACGAAGTACGGATTTGCCGTCAGGAATGCGATCACGCTCGAAGCGTCTGAGGCTTGCGAAAAATCTCCCTTCGTTAGTTCGGGCGTCGTGAAAATCTGTTGTTCCGGCAGGACGTCGGTTTCTACCTGGCGCTGCCCTTGGTAGGAAGTGAAAAAGAAAAGACGGTTCTTGACGATAGGGCCACCAAACGTCCCGCCAAATTGGTTGCGTTTGAGATTGTTTCTGGGCAAGCCAGCCTGAATATTGAAATAAGCGTTGGCATCGAAGTCGGTGTTGCGCACGAAATCGAAGGCGCTGCCATGGAATTGGTTTGAGCCCGACTTGGTTACGACCGTGATGACTCCCGAGCCGTTGCGGCCATATTCCGCCGTGTAGTTGCTGGTCAAAATGCGAAACTCGGCGACCGAGTCCGGATTCGGGTTGTAAACCACCCCGTTGCCGAGAAGCTCGTTGTTGATGCCGCCATCCAAAAGATAGGTGATGGAATCCGCACGGCCACCAGCCACGCTGAAATTTCCGCCGTTAGCACTGAGGCTGTTCGCGCCGCTGTCGTCCGGATTGTCCTCGGTGACGCCAGGTTGCAAAAGAGCCAGACTCAGCACGTTGCGTCCGTTTAGCGGCAGATTGACGATAGGACGGCTGGTGACGGACTGGCCGATCGTCGGATTGACCGTCTCCACCCCCGCAGCCTGCGCTTCAACCACCACCCGTTCGTTGGCCGCGCCCACTTCCAACTTTAAGTCGGCCCGAAACGCCTGGTTGATCTCCAGCGGTGCCGTGAGCACTTCCAACGTTCGAAAACCTTCGTGGCGAGCGACAATCCGGTACTTGCCGATGGGCAGGTCCAAAACCTGGTAAAAGCCACCCTTGTCCGAGGTTGTTTCGGTGGCAACGTTCGTAGCCATGTTAGTGACCGTGATCTTGACGCCCGTCACCACCAATCCTTGTGGATCGGTGATCGTGCCCACGATCTTTGCGGTAGCCTGTTGTGCGCTCGCGTCGGTTGCCGACAATAGAGCCATGCACAAAACCACCACTGCCATCAGTAGCTGTCCTGGTCTTCCTGTCTGGGGTCGCATAGTGGAACTCTCTCCGATGCCGCTTTTGTGAAGACCAAAAAGTTTGTGCCCCCGCCACTTTTTTGTCAACCGCCGCCCAAGCGGCTTTTGGGAAGGGCCCGACTTCACTCG
>JBEKFN010000149.1:0-12736 GCA_050013295.1 Terriglobales bacterium | reverse complement strand
AGGTGGGCGAAATCCGCCGCGAGTATCGAGGGTGCAAGTTCGATCAAGACTAGGGTCCAGAACGTAAGAAGAAGCTGTGGAAATTCTAGCACGGCGGGGTGACGCCCAGCCCCGCTCGTGTGTCTTCTAGGGCCTGCGGCCCGCAAAAGTTCATGAAAATTGCTTCGAGTATCCGGCAGAATGGGTAGCGGCGGGAGCGATGAGGTCGAATCCCCACTGGAGCGGTCGAGGCTGTTCGTGTGTCTGATCGGGAGCGTGCGTAGTTGAGCAAATAATTGGGCGTTGCCTCTCTCCAAGCGGGAGCGGCGATAGCCTGTGACCCTGCTAAAGGTAACTTTTGGCACGCTCTCCGCTCCCGCCAGGAGGAGCTTATGGCTTATAGGATAGCGGGAATCGACGTGCATAAAAAGATGCTGGCTGTGGTGGTGGCCGACGTGGAGGTGGAAGGCGAGTACGAGTTTGAACGGAGGCGTTTTGGCGCTAGCCCCGAGCATCTGCGATTACTGGCCGAATGGCTGCTGGAACGGGAAGTGGATGAGGTAGTGATGGAATCCACGGCGCAATATTGGCAACCGGTGTGGGGAGCCCTGGAACGGTACTGGAGGCCGACCTGCCTGGAACGAGAAGGGGCTGGCCCGCTGTCGGGAAAGCTACATCTAGCGCAAGCCCTGTCGAATCGCGGGCGGCGAGGGCGGAAGAAGGATTTTCCTGATGCCGAACGACTGGTGAAACGGCTGGTGGCCCAGGAACTGGTCTTGAGCTTCGTGCCCGATCCCGAACAACGATTGTGGCGCACGGTGACGCGCCGCAAGCTTCAGTTGACGCGGCTGCGAGGGCGGATGCAGAACCAACTGGAGGCACTTTTGGAAGAGGCCCATATCAAGTTGTCCAGCTTGGTTTCCGATCTGCTGGGGGTCAGCGCACGGCGTATGATGCAAGCGCTCGCCGATGGGGAAACCGACCCGGCAGCTCTAGCCGCCATGGCGAATAAGGGCTTGCGAGCCACGGCGGCGCAGTTGTGCGACGCGCTGGGCGCCTGCAGCGAGCTCAACCCTGTTTACCGGCGGCTGCTGAAGATGGCCTTGGAGGAATTGGCATTCCTCGAGCAGCAGATTGGCCAACTGGATCAGGAGGTCGCGAATCTGCTCCGCCCCCATGAGGATGCTGTGAAGCGGCTGGCGGAGGTACCCGGCCTGGGAGTGGATTCGGCGCAGCAGATCATTGCCGAAGTCGGTCCCACAGCCGCCACCTTTGATTCGGCCAAGCAGCTGTCGTCGTGGGTAGGCGCATGCCCGGGCGACAACGAGAGCGCTGGAGTGAACTACAGCCACCGCTCGCCGAAGGGTAACCGCCAGATGCGCCGACTGCTCAATCAATGTGCCAACGCCGCGGTGAAGACCAAAGGAAGCATCTTCGAGATCGTGTATCGCCGCCACGTACCACGCATGGGACATAATCAAACCATCGGGGTAATTGCCCATCGTCTTTGTCAACTAATTTGGATCCTTTTGCACCGGCAGGTGCGTTATGAAGAACGGGGTCCGGCGGTGATCGAAACCAGGAAACGCAAACGCACGCAGAAGATGGTCAGGGAACTGCGCAAGCTTGGCTACCGGGTCGAAACGGCGAGTGTCCAACTCGTTCAACTGGGCAGTCCAGCATAAGGAGGATTTTCGACCCTGGGGACGGGGCTTTGCCCCGTCCAAGCGGGGCGTAGCCCCGCTTCCACACGGCCTTGTACCTCAGCCACTTTGTTTCAATCTGAAAAGGCCTCTACACTGGAACCTTGCGCACGCTGATCACATTGTTCTTGGTTGTTGTTCTCGGCCTTTGCGGCTGCGCGGCATGGCTGGTTTACGCCACGATCACGCCTCCAGCCGATACTTCTTTGCTGCTGCATTCCGGGTATTCGACGCGGCGCATTGCAGCAGAGTTGAAAAAGGCGAGGGTCATTCGCAGCGAATTCGCTTTTCTGCTGTGGCACGAGTTGCATCACAAGCGATCCTTGAAGGCTGGCGAGTATCGTTTCGAGCGGGAGGCCACGCTTCCTCAGGTTTATGGGCGGATCGCGCGCGGTGATATCTACTTCCACGTGGTCACCATTCCCGAAGGCTACACGATGTTCGACATCGCCAAGGCGATGGAAGACGCGGGGCTCGGGTCGGCGGCCGATTTTCTGCAGGTTGCCGAAACCCAGACTCCATTGATCTCGGATCTGGCCCCCGAGGCCACGTCGCTCGAAGGCTATCTCTTCCCCAATACCTATCAGTTCACGCGGACCGAGAGCCTGGAGGAAATGGCGGCGGCGATGGTGCATCAGTTCCGGCAGGTGGCGCAAGAGATCGGGCTGAATGCCGGTCTGAACTCGGATGTACCCAAAGTCGTAACCATGGCCTCGATCGTGGAAAAGGAGACGGCGGCTCCCGAGGAACGGCCGCTCGTGGCCAGCGTGTACTACAACCGGCTGGCGCAAAACATGGCGCTCGATGCCGATCCGACCGTGATTTACGCAGAGTTGCTGGCGGGGACATACCAGGGGAGCCTCCATCATGACGACCTCGCGGTGAATTCGCCCTATAACACTTACCGTTTCCCCGGGTTGCCGCCCGGGCCAATCGGCAATCCTGGGAGAAGCTCGCTGGAAGCGGCCTTGCACCCTGACAACTCAAAGTTCCTTTACTTCGTCAGCAATGGCAACGGGCACCACCGCTTCGCTCGCAGCCTCGAAGAGCACAATCGGAACGTGGCCGCCTATCGTCGCTCGCTCGGCATCCGGTAACAGCCCAAGTCCAAGGTGTGGCTCCCGTTCAACGACCTACCGGTTTCCCCTGTGGTCATCTGTGCCTGCCCTGAGCGACGCCGAAGGGCTCCTTGTGGTTGCAGCTTTTTCTGGGTTTCACTCCAACACGCTGCACTCTTTTCATCACAAATAACCTGTGACCGCCATCACAGACTCGTAAGCTCGCCGGGCGCGATAATAAAGTCTTGATGGGGCAGTGAAAAGGTGTGCCTGTCTTCCGAGACGTCCCCCGAAGCTGCCCCAAAGACATTTTCAGCGCTGTTTTTGGAGCTAAGTCCTTATTCCGGAATATTTTACGTATAAGCCCTTTAAACCCAAAGATTTGGCGGGAATTTGCTCCTAACCCGATGATTCCAATAGGTGGGGGGGTAGTAAAACGCGGGTTAATACCTTGTAAGTAAACAGGCAGGGGACAAAAGGAATATTTAGAATACTTTAGGATTAAGTCAGGCGCTGGAAGCTAGCCTTGGGAAGGCATGCCCCGACACGAACCCTGCTTGCACCATACGCTGCTAAGCGCGGAACCCTCCGCTGCCTTATACTAATCTGATACCCATGTGGCAAGGTTCTTCCCAGGTACTGGCATAGGAATGTATCGCCCTCATCTGCGCCTGTTTTTGCTGCTATTTCTCTCGGCGGCCACCTTTCCGCTGAGCGGATGTTTGTTCCGGACACGGATTCTGGACCGCCAGTTCTCCGATCGTCCGCTGAAGACCGCGACCCAGCAGGAGCTGATCGACTACGTCAACACGCAGGCCGCCTGTATTCAGTCGATGCAGGCGACCGTGGACATAGACTCTTCGGCTGGAGACCCGAAAAACGGCCGGATCACCGATTACAAGGAAATTCGCGGCTATGTGCTGGCCCGTAAACCGGCCATGCTACGCATGAAGGGCCTGATGCCGGTGGTGCGGAACACGGCCTTCGATATGGTGAGCAACGGGCAGGAATTCAAGCTCTGGATCCCTCCGAGGAATAAGTTCGTCGTGGGCTCGAACAATGCCGACAACTACCAGCCCGACAAGCGGCTGGAGAACATTCGGCCGCAGTACATTTACGACGCGCTACTGCTGCCAGAAGTCAGCCGGGAAGAGATTGCGGTGCTGGAAAACGGCTATGAAATCGTCCTGGACGCGAAGAAGCATCGCGTCGAACAGCCCGATTACAGACTGCTGGTTATCCGACAGGGGCCGCAGGGCCCTTATCTATTCCGCCGGATCGAGTTCAGCCGAACCGACCTGCTGCCGTACCGGCAAAGGATTTATGACCAACAGGGAAACGTCGCGACCGACGCCACGTACCAGAATTACAAAGACTACGCAGGGACAACATTCCCGAGTACGATTAAGATCGAACGGCCGCGGGAGAGTTACGACTTCACCTTAAACATGATCAAGCTGGAAATCAATAAGACGCTGACCGACGACCAGTTTGCGCTGGAGCAGCCGCCTGGGGCTGACGTGGTGCACCTCGATCAGACCAATTCCAGCACGGCGAAAACGGCGGATGGCCAAAGCAAGTAGCTCTCAATTAGTCCTCTGGAAAAGAAATGATGAATCGCATGATCGTCGGGAATTTGGTGCATCGGCCGATGCGCTCGCTGATCAGCATTGTGGCGGTGGCGCTCGAAGTCACGCTGATCCTATTGATCGTGGGCCTCTCCCTGGGGATGCTGCAAGATCAACGCACGCGGGCCGCAGGCATCGGGGCGGATGTGATCGTGATGCCTCCGGGATCGTCTTTTATTGCGGGGCTGACGGGCAGCCCGATGCCGATCAAGGTGGCCGGCATTCTGGCCAAACTGCCGCACGTGGAAAAGGTCGCCCCGGTCATCACCCAGGTCTCAACCGCAGGGACACTCGAGATCATCACTGGAATCGATCTGCCGAGTTACGAGAGCCTTTCCGGTGGTTTCCGCTATCTGAAGGGCGGTCCGTTCCAGGGTCCGAATGATGCGCTGGTCGACGATCTTTTCGCCCAAGCCAAGCACGCCAAGATCGGGGACAAGATTGATATTCTCAACAACAGTTTTCGAATTTCCGGCATTGTCGAACACGGCAAAGGAGGGCGTAAGTTTCTTCCTCTCAGCACCATGCAGGATCTGACCGGGTCCAAGGATAAGGCCTCGGTGATGTATCTCAAGCTGGACGATCCGGCCAACGCTGACGTTGTGGTGGATGAGATCAAGCACGTGCCGGGCATGGAACGCTACACCGCTAGTTCGATGGCTGCCTACCTTTCCATGATGTCGCCGACGAATTATCCCTACCTCTCCACGTTTCTCCAGGTGGTGATCGGGATTTCGGTGATTATCGGGGTCCTCGTGATTTTTCAGGCAATGTATACGGCGGTGATGGAGCGCACGCGGGAGATCGGCATTCTGAAGTCGATGGGCGCGTCGAAGCTATACATCGTGAACGTGGTGCTCAGGGAGACGGTGCTGCTCGCCTTGGGGGGCATCGTGTTGGGTGTCGCCTTCAGCCTGGCGGCACGCGCAATTCTGGCCCAGAAACTGCCCCTGCTCCAGGTGATTGTGTCCGGGGGATGGATTGCGCGGGCTGCCCTGATCGCCGTGGCCAGCGCCATTGCCGGCGCGCTGTATCCGGCGTTCAAAGCGGCGCAGAAAGATCCCATCGACGCGCTGGCGTACGAATAGGGGCATCCATTCTCCGGTTTCGCTTTTGATTCGCCGGAGCTTGAGGATTTCTTTCTGCTCCCAATTTTCCTTATAATTTTCCTCGCAAATCGCAAGAGAATGCACGATACTGCCCGGTGAAACTGTCCGTGCTATAATCACGCGCCGTTACGCAAAAGCAGTGCAGTTTCGCGGCCGGTTGTCCTAATTCAATATTCAGGAGGAGATATGCGCTTCGATGATCCGACTCTCTACGGTCGGGACGATGAGACGGATGAGTACGCTGACAGCGGCGCCTACGGCGAATCGCTGGAAGAGGATCTGGAAGAAGAGGAAGAAGAGGAAGAAGAACCCGTTCTCGTAGAGGAAGACGACGAGATCCAGACGTTGCCACCTGTGCGAGAACCTGCGCCTGTAACCCCATCGGGTGGCGGCGGCGGCGAGAGCGGACCCGCGAAAAAGAAGGCACCGGCAAAGAAAAAGGCGGCCAAGAAAGCAGCCAAGAAGCCGGCGAAGAAAGCGGGGAAAAAACCGGCCCCCAGGAAAACGGCTAAACCGGTCAAGAAGAAAGTGGCGAAGAAGCCGGCGAAAAAAGCGGCAAAGAAAAAAGTTGCCCGCAAGAAAGGCCGCCGTTAGCGGTTCAAACTGGCAGCTCACGGTAAATGATGGCGGAAGCCCGACTCTCGCTTTGGCTTCCGCCATCCCACTTACTTACGTTTACTTTCCGTCGGGCACGATCGCTTCCGCTTCGATTTCCAGCAGCATCTCTGGAGCAACCAGGGCTGTGATCGCCATCATGCTGCTCGCGGGACGAATGTCGCGGAAAAATTCTCCGTGCGCTTTTCCCACTCTTTCCCAATCCGCAATGTTGGTAAGAAACACGCGGGTGCGGACTACATCTTTCAGTGAAGCTCCCGCGCGCTCCAGCGCGCGTTCAATGTTCTTGAGGGTCTGAACCGCCTGCGCATAGGCATCGCCGACGCCAACGATTTTGCCGTCGGCCCCAGTTGCGGTTGTACCCGCAACGTGGACGAACGCACCTACGCGAACTGCACGAGAGTAACCGACAACCGGCTCCCATGGTGTTCCGCTTGAAATGTTAATTCGCTCCACTTCGCCTCCATTTTGTGCGCCATCGTGTAAATAGATTCGGTGAACCATGTAGATAAGCTCGGTAAATCATGTAATTAGATTCATTGGATCAGATTTTTCGATCCCGGTACAGAATTAGCAGTCGCATCCTCTGGCTGCCAATAAATACATTCAAACCCCTCGCCCCGCGCGGGCTTCTAACCAAAGGAGTGGCTCGATTGGGTACTTGCGTTAGATCCCGTTTCACGGTATCTAATGCGCACTAGGTTCCGTTCCGATGGAATCAATAGGGGGCAGATAGGAAGGAAGTGGGGCCATGGAAATTCCGGAGACGCATCCGCTGCAACAATTGTTTCTTGAACTGGTCGGCCGCCATTATGCCGAGGAGATCGGAATTCGCGATCCGCAGGTTGTGGGCTATGTCGCACATCTGCTGTCGGAGTTTTGCGATGTCGAGCAGTTGTTGAAAATCCGCAATTCTGTTGGGAAGCCCTTGAACGATGTGGGCGAGATGCTGATCGAGTCGGACCCGATCTACGGCCCAGCGCCGTCATTCGATCGCGAGCGCCAGGTCCGCAAACACATTGGCGACTACACGCTGTTCTATGCCGGCATGTTTCCGGAGAGCATCAATCACTATCGCCTGCGCCGCCAGCGGGTCGAGAGTTTCGTGGATTGGGTGAAGGCCGGAAAAGAAAGCTATTACATCGTCTCGAAGTTCGAACACTTCGAATATGCCAAGGTGGCGCCGCTGTTCGCGCAACTCTCCCAAAGATTTGAGCAGTGCGTGTACGGACTGAACCTGGTGAAGAACGAGCTTGAGGTGATGCAGCACCCGATTGCACGAAGAACGAACGAACTTATTATGTAGGATTGCAGAGGTGAGAGGTCAGATTGCAGAGGTGAAAACCGGTGCGTCGTAAGTCTTGGATTTTTTACTTCTGCAATCTGCAATCTGACCTCTGACCTCTCACGAATCGCCTGCCGACGATCTCAAATTTCCCTTCCAGCACAATCTTGATCGCTTCGGTATATGCGATGTGTTCCTGCTCAAGAATGCGTGCCGCAAGCGTGTGCTCGTCGTCGGAGTCCAGCACGGGTACGGTTTTCTGTACGATGATGGCGCCGTGGTCGAGTTCCTCATCCACCAGGTGCACTGTGCAGCCTGACACTTTCACACCATAGGCGAACGCCTGCTGCTGCGCTTCCAGGCCGGGAAACGCAGGTAGCAAGGACGGATGGATGTTGAGAATTCTTGACGAAAACTGTTGCACGAACCAGGGCGAGAGCAGGCGCATGTAACCGGCGAGGCAGACGAGATCGACTTTGTTGTCCAGGAGCGCAGCGACAACTTCGCGGTCGTGTTCCTCGCGCGGCTTGCCCTTCGATGAAATGACAAGCGCGTTGAGGCCTCGCTGGCGGGCGATTTCAAGACCGGGAGCATCGGCACGGTTCGAAATCACGACCGCAATGTGGGCATCGGGAATCCTGCCAGCCGCGATGCTGTCGGCGATGGCCACAAAATTGGAGCCGCGTCCGGAGAGGAGAATGCCGAGATTTTTCATTAGGACGACATTATTCACCACATAAGCACAGAGACACGGAGAAAATCGAAGAGCGGGACAATCTAGAGCTAAGAGCTAAGCGTCTAGCTGAACATCACCTTGCGATCGCCCTTGACGATGCGGCCGACACTGTAGAATTTTTCACCGGCGCGCTCCAGCAACGTCTGCGCTTTCTTAAATTTCTTGGCGGGAACCACGATTAGCATACCGAGGCCCATATTGAAGGTGCGAAGCATTTCTTCCTCGGCGACGTTGCCGAGTTTCTGCAGATGATCAAAGATGGGCAGAACCGGCCAAGTGCCGAGTTCGATCACCGCCGACGTGCCTTTAGGGAGCACTCGGGGAAGGTTCTCGGTAATGCCGCCGCCGGTAATATGCGCCAGCGCCGCGACGCATTCGCCCGCGATCATCTTTCGAATAATCGACCAGTAGCTGCGATGGGTCCGCATGAGTTCGTTGCCGACTTTGTTCTTGATCTCGCTGACAAAGGTCTCTGGAGAATAGCCCGCGATTTCAAAGAGCAGTTTGCGAGCCAGCGAGTAACCGTTGGTATGCAGGCCGTTGGAGGGCAAACCAAGGACACAATCCCCTACCTGCACATCTTTGCCGCTGATGATGCGGTCGCGTTCGACCACTCCGACAATGAATCCGGCAAGATCGTACTCGCCTTCGGGATAGAACCCCGGCATTTCGGCGGTCTCGCCCCCGATCAGGGCGCAGCCGTTATGCTTGCAGGCTTCGGCGAGGCCGCCAACAACTTTTTCCGCGACTTCCGGGTCCAGCCTGCCCGTGGCCAGGTAGTCCATAAAAAACAACGGCGCCGCACCCTGCACCGCGATGTCGTTTACGCAGTGATTCACCAAGTCGGCGCCAATGGTGTGGTGCACTTTCATTTCGAAGGCCACTTTTAATTTGGTGCCCACGCCATCCACGCTCGAAACCAGCACCGGATCCACATACTTCTTATCGACCGAGAACAACCCGCCGAATCCGCCTATCTCGCTCAGCACTCCCTTGGTAAAGGTCTTGTGGGCCAGATACTTGATGCGCTGCTTGGTGCGGTTGCCACGATCAATGCTGACCCCGGCATCAGCGTAGGTGATGGAGCTGCTTTGAGCGTTGGGATTCTGGGCCACGTTTTCAGTCCGTCATTGCAGGGTGGAGAGATCTAGTGCGCCCCCTAGCCGGTGGAAGCGTTTCAGGCGCTACAAATTCTAGCACGTCTGGAGTTGCCTCCGGCGGGACGGGGGCTGCAAAAAGAAAAGCTCCGACCAGGGCCGGCGCCGAAAACGAGAGAGGATGCAAGCTTATTTCGCTTCGTCCTTTTTCATCTCGTCTTGCTTTGCTTTCTTGTGTTTCCAAGAGCGACAAGATAAGCTTTCGCGTTGGCAGTCACTTCGCGGCGCCGCGTGTGTTCTAATGCTTGACGTTTGATGCTGGACGGTTAACGTTTTAGCCCATGCGCGCCGCCGTCATCTTCGGGTTGGGAGCTTCACCGGCAGACTTGAAGCCGTTTCAAGCCAGCTCTCCAACGGAGTGGCTCCAGGGACTGCCCGCCTCTTCTAGCGACGCCGATGCCATCCTCATCTTTGGCGGGGACGGCACTATTCACCGTCACCTCCCAGCGCTGGTGCGGCTTCACCTTCCCGTGCTGATCGTCCCGTCAGGCAGTGGAAATGATTTTGCTCGCGCGCTGAACCTGCGCTCGGTGCGAGACTCCTTGCGCGTCTGGCGTGAGTTCGAATCGGGGAGAATTCGGGCGCGGGCAATTGATCTCGGGGTCATCGTTCCGTCCGCTTCACCGGAGCGCGAGCACTATTTTTGCGGCGTCGCCGGGTGCGGCCTGGACTCCGCCGCCACTCGGCGTGCCAATCGGATGCCGCGCTGGCTGCGCGCACACGGCGGCTATGCCCTGGCGCTGGCACCACTGCTGCTCAAATTCCCGGCTTTTCCCCTGCGGCTGACGCAGTTCAATGGTACCCAATTGGATGGCGCGCAGTTTAATAACAACGATCGCGCAGAAGCCGAAAGGCTCACCTTGCTCGCCGCATTCGCCAACACGCAGTTCTATGGCGACGGCATGCGAATCGCGCCGGAAGCGGATTTTGCCGACGGCAAACTCGACATCTGCCGCATCAGCACGCTGAATGCCTTCAAGCTGTTTTGCATGTTTCCGACGGTGTACTTCGGACGCCATCTCCTCCTGCCCGAAGTTGAGTACTCGCGGGCCGAGCGGGTCCACGTGCAGACCGAGACTCCGCTCGAGATCTACGCCGACGGAGAGTTCGTTTGCGAGACTCCCGCCGAGATTTCCGTTGCAGCGGGCGCACTGCGAGTGATTCATCCGGCATCATAAAATTGTCATCCGGAGCGAAGCGAAGGACCTATGAATGCTGCAATGCACGGGTCTTTTGCCTCGCTCAAGAGGACAACAAAAGTGGTGGCGCGAATTTACGGGCCACGACACCAGCTAGACGGTGGAGTTGGAGATCTAGCGGACTCGCCCGTAGCGCGCATCGAGCGCGATATTCAGTTCGAGCACGTTCACACGCGGCTCACCCAGGAATCCCCATTGCCGGTTCTCAGAGTTCTCCAGAACCAGGCGGGCGACTTCAGCTTCCGGGATCTTGCGTTCCGACGCCACGCGCCGAATCTGGAACTGCGCCGCCGCCGGCGAGATATCCGGATCGAGCCCTGAACCCGACGTCGTCACCAGATCGACCGGGATGGGAGTGCCTGGATTCTCGGCTTGCAGCTTGGCAACGTCTCCATTGACGCGAGCAATCAACTGTGCGTTGGTCGGGCCCAGGTTCGAGCCGCCGGAGGCGCTGGCATCGTAGCCTGCGGCGCCCGCGGCCGATGGCCGCGAATGAAAGTAGCCCGGCCCCGAAAATGGCTGCCCGATCAGTTGAGAGCCAACTACCACCCCGTCCTTCCCGCGGATTAGCAGGCCGTTGGCCTGCTTGGGGAAGATCAGCTGCGCGAGTCCGGTCACCAGCAGGGGATACAGAATTCCCAACAGGACCGTCGTCGCGATCGTCATGAGTACCGCTGTGATTAGATTTTTCTTCATTGTCTTCTCGATACCTGGTTTTCTCGATACAGCTCTTCCCTATATCAGCTTGATGCCAGTGATGAACATGTCAATCAGCTTGATGCCGATGAACGGGACCACCAGTCCGCCAACTCCATAAACCAGCAGGTTCTGCCGCAGCAGGGATTCGGCGCTCATTGCCTTGTACGCGACCCCTCGCAGCGCCAGGGGAATCAGGGCAACGATGATGAGCGCGTTAAAAATAACGGCGGAAAGTACCGCCGACTGCGGCGTCTGCAGCCGCATGACGTTCAGCGCATTCAGTACGGGAAACGTTCCGGCAAACATTGCCGGAATGATCGCGAAGTACTTGGCCACGTCGTTCGCGATCGAGAATGTGGTGAGCGCTCCGCGCGTCATCAGCAACTGTTTGCCGATCGCCACTACCTCGATGAGCTTGGTGGGATTCGAATCCAGGTCCACCATGTTGCCGGCCTCTTTCGCCGCTTGGGTGCCGGTATTCATGGCCACACCCACATCGGCCTGAGCCAGCGCGGGCGCGTCGTTGGTGCCATCGCCGGTCATGGCTACCAGCTTGCCCTCGGCCTGCTCGCGACGAATCAGATCCATTTTGTCTTTCGGAGTCGCCTCCGCCAGAAAATCGTCCACGCCCGCCTCGCGCGCGATTGCGGCCGCCGTCAAAGGATTGTCGCCGGTGATCATGACGGTCTTGATCCCCATGGCGCGCAGTTGATTGAAGCGCTCGCGCATCCCGCCTTTGACGATGTCCTTCAGATAAATCACGCCCAGCGCCCGCTGATTCTCGGCGACCACCAGCGGAGTTCCTCCCGAGCGCGCGATTTGCTCCACGCTCGCCTGAATCTCGCGCGGCAGCGATGTGCCGAACTGCTGCAGGTATTTGGTGATCGCGTCTACCGCTCCCTTGCGAATCTCGCGGCCGTCCAGGTTCACACCCGACATGCGGGTTTGCGCGGTGAAGGGGACGAACACGGCTTCGTGCGAAGCCAGTTCACGGCCGCGCAGGCTGTACTTCTCTTTCGCCAGCACAACAATCGACCGGCCTTCGGGGGTTTCGTCGGCGAGCGAAGCGAGTTGAGCGGCATCGGCCATCTCAGCCGCCGTAATCCCCGGTGCGGGGATGAACTCCGCTGCCTGGCGGTTGCCGAGCGTGATCGTTCCCGTCTTATCGAGCAGCAGCGTGTTGACGTCACCGGCCGCTTCCACGGCGCGTCCGGACATCGCAAGCACGTTGTGCTGCACCAGGCGGTCCATACCAGCAATGCCGATCGCGGATAGCAGACCGCCAATGGTGGTCGGAATCAGGCAGACCAGCAGAGAGACGAGCACAAACACCGTCTGCGGCGATCCCGAGTAAATCGCGAAAGGCTGCAGCGTAACCACAGCCAGCAGAAAAATGATGGTCAAGCCTGCCAGCAGAATGTTGAGCGCGATCTCGTTCGGAGTCTTCTGCCGCTCTGCGCCCTCGACCAAAGCAATCATTCTGTCGAGGAAGGTTTCTCCCGGATTCGAAGTGATGCGGACTTTGATCACATCGGAAAGCACGCGCGTGCCGCCGGTGACCGCCGACC
>JBEKFN010000148.1:0-9659 GCA_050013295.1 Terriglobales bacterium | reverse complement strand
TATGGCCTGCACGCTCGCCGAGTCGCTATACGACCCTCTACATCGAAAGCTCCGACAGGTTTGTTGCCTCCGCCGCCGCTTCGATTGCTTCCGGGTGGAGCGAACCAGTTCCCGGGCGGGAGTTGCACCCGCTGAAGCCCAGCGCCTTTCACGGCGCACTGTTACACCAACTAACGAAGCCAGCGCCGAATCGCTCGCCGAGCGATCATCACTTCTTCCTTGGTTCGGGCTGATCAGGCACTACGCGGCTTAGCTTGAGGGAGACTGGCTTAGCAGGACACGAACTCACTTCAAGGCTTTCTGATTCAGCCGTCGAGCCGTCTTCGCGTTGCTTCTCAGCCCTCAGGAATACGGGGCCGGGGAACACTGCGTAAACGGTTTCTCTGCCATTCTCGTCGGTCCGCTCGCGCGGCTGGATATAGAAATGAGGGTAATCACGATAGGCAAGCGCGACCGCCGTGGACGGGGACGGCTTGCTAAGACTGTCGATCACTAACACCGGAATCTCACATTCTTGGCCCTTCTTAATTCGCATTTCCGACAGAACCTTGTGCTCTCCGGCGCTTAGCGTTATCACCTGCGCCTCGGACCGAGCGCCAACGCCAGGGAAGTAGATGGGAGGATAACGAGGGGTACTGCGACTCACCGGAAGGTAGGTGTTTAGGCCGAGAATGTATTGGCCGGGTAAAAGGTTGTCGGCTTTCAAATTGCTCTTCTCATCAGGCCACACAGATTGCACAAACTGTTGGTCCCCGGCAGTTTCGAGAGTTAGTTGAACACTGGACATTGGCCCAAGTGGGTCCCCGTCCACATCCACAATATGGGCGGTGATTGACGCGGTGGGATGAGGGCACACTGTAAGCTGGGTACAGCGATGCTCAGCTGCCGTGATCGCGGAAGGGGCACAAATATCCCCTTCGTAGCCGGTGGGAAACTCGGCAGTGATCGAATATTTTCCCGGGTTAAGCGTGCCGTGAAATATTCCATCCTCATCGCTGACGAAGTCGAGCTGTTGACTTGGTCCGACTAGATGAATCCTTGTCTTAGGCAGCGGAACTCTCTTCCACGGATATCCGCGCGTCTCGACCGTGGCTTCACCCGAAACTTCCGTGGGGGCATCCCCCCTTTTTGAACTCCGTAGGTATTCGAGTACCGCACTTGCTTTGTCCGCAGGACGTATATGTTCGCAGTCCTCGATCTGGTATACGGACTGCGCAGAGCCTATGGGCAAACTGTGCGTCAGAACTAGGTATGTTCCTCCGACAGTGAGAGCCGCTCCGGAGTCGTGGCATAGATCATTGCGCATCAGCAGACTGACCACAGCCGACGTTTGTCCCTGTAAGAGCTCGGTGACATGGAATGTCGCCGAGTTCCAGCTGGGGGAAGGCGTTGGCGCGGGTGTCAAGTCCGTCAATGTACCGATAAAACTCAGCGCAGAGGAAGCATCATAGTTGCACACCGCGCCGCGGGTGTCGGCACCTTCAAGCGGATTCGACAAGCACAGCGACAACAGAATTGAGAGAAGGCTGGCAGATCGGATGAACCGCATACGCAAGCATCATATCTGTGCATACGACCACCCAGGAATGACTTTTGTAATGAAGGCACGGCGCGGCGGATCAGACATGAATAGCGGATTTCGCCTGCCTAACTGTCGAGAACAGGGATAGCGCTCAAAACCCCCGGCCAAGGTCTGTCCGACAATAGCGACCCCATCCGACAGCATGGTGCGCAAGGTCAGGTCTTGGCTCTCGTAGATAAAGATTGAGTCGCAGACGGCGCTGCTGCCGAGCTGCGCTCGGCTTGGACGGGGCGAAGCCCCGTCCCCACACGACCTTATTTTCTTGCGGGGCCGTGATGCTTCTTCCAGTCGGCTCCATCGCGTCCACCGTGGAGCGCGATCTCGGTGAGGATGAGTTCGGCGGTAAGCCGGCGCTTGGTGAGGTGAGCGGCGATTCTCTGTTTCGCCTTCTTTGGTGAAACCTTCGGGTCGAGGAACACCAGCACCGACGGGCCCGCTCCGCTGAGGGCGGCGCCGAGTATGCCGGAATCTCCTGTGAGTTCCTTGAGCGCGGGCAGCAACGGACAGAGCGGCGCGCGATAAGGCTGGTGGATGCGGTCTTCAAGAGCCGAGGAGAGCAGGTCAGGACGGTTTTGCGTGAACGCCGCCAGCAGCAGCATCGAGTTCTGAATGTTGGTGACGGCGTCGGCCGGCGAGTACTGGAAGGGCAGCACACGGCGGGCTTGCTCGGTCGAGAGCGGCGCGTCCGGGACAGCCAGCAGCAGCGGCCACTTCCCTTTCGGCTTCACTTCCACCACCTGCGCCTGCACCTGATTGGCCATGCGCGCCACCGTGAGCGCGCCCATCCAGCAGGCAGCGGCGTTGTCGGGATGATGCTCGCGCATGGAAGCTTCGCCGACGATGCGGTCATTTTTCCAGCGCAGATGTCCGAAATGCACCGCCAGCGCGATCCCAGCCAGGCGGGCGGCCGCGGACGATCCGCATCCTCTGCCGATAGGAATCTCGTTTGCAATGTGGATGCGCAAGGGCGCAATCTTGCGGTTCTCCGATTCGAGCACCTCGCAATAGGTTGTGACGATGAGGTGGTTTTCCATCCGGGCGCAGATCTGCGCGTCGCGGCCTTCGGCGGTGACGAAGAAATCGGGGGCGCGCTCGGCGCGCAGGCGGAGGTGAAAATCGAGGGCAAGCGCAGCGGCGTCAAAAGCTGGGCCCAGATTGGCGGAGGTCGCCGGCAGCGCCAGGCGCAGCGAGCGGTCGGCAGATGTGGGACGTGAAGGCATAGGTTAGAGAGCAAACTCCTCGGCGGCCTAAACTGGACGAAACGATAGAAATGGAAGGCTTTAGCCCGGTCCGGCCTAAGCAGAATGCCTTGCCATCGGCACTGACGCTGAACTGTGTTTTATACACGAGTTCGCGGCGAACTGCTACGAATTTCTCTCGGCCGCATCGAGAGCGCCAATGACGGCCCGCAGGTCGGCTTCGAGCACAACCGGGGCACGCTGCAAACATTTTGCCTGGGCGGCCTCGGCCTCGTCGGGCGTGCCAGCGCCGGGCGTTCCAGCGTCGGACGTTCCATCAAACAAATCGCCGCGATGAAACTTGATGGTGAAGTCGGGATCTTTGAGAGCATGGCCGGTCAGGATCAGGACGACGGACTCGCCGGGCTTGACGAATCCGCTCCGTCGCAGCTTCTTCAATCCAGCCAGCGTGACCGCGGAGGCCGGTTCGCAACCGATGCCATCGGCGCCGATTTCGGCTTTGGCAACTGCAATTTCGAGTTCCGTGACCTGTTCGACCTCACCGCCAGTTGCCTTTAGCACGCGCAGCGCTTTCTTCCATGATGCCGGATTTCCGATGCGTATGGCGGTGGCGAGCGTGTCGGCAGTCATGGGATCAAGCTTTTTCCCGCCAAACTCGCGCACGCAGCGGTAGAACGGATTCGCGCCCTGCGCCTGGATGATGGAAAGCTTCGGCAGGCGCGAGATCAGTTTGAGCTCACGCATTTCGAGAAGCGCCTTGCCGATCGCGGAACTGTTTCCCAGATTGCCTCCGGGGACGATGATGTGGTCCGGCGGCTCCCACCCGAGTTGCTCGAGGAGTTCGATGGCGGCAGTTTTCTGGCCTTCGATGCGATAAGGATTCACCGAATTCAACAGGCAAACCGGCTTCTGGCGAACGAGGTCGCTGAGGATGCGGACGCATCCGTCGAAATCGGTGCGGAGTTGGCAGGTGAGGGCTCCGTAGTCGAGCGCTTGCGAGAGCTTGCCCCAGGAAATTTTGCCTTCCGGGATCAGCACCAGGCTGTGCATGTTGCCGCGCGCGGCATAGGCGGCCATGGAGGCTGAAGTGTTGCCGGTGGAGGCGCAGGCAACCCACCTGAATTTGCCCTGGTGCGCGGACGAAGCGGCGAACGTCATGCCCGTGTCTTTGAACGATGCGGTCGGGTTCATGCCCTGATGCTTGGCGTGAAGATTCTCGACCCCGGCCGCGCGTGCGCACCGTGGCAGGCGGTACAGCGGCGTGTTGCCTTCGCGCAGCGTGATGGCATGTTCTTCGAGATTGGGAATGTGCGGAAGAAGTTCGCGGAAGCGCCAGACTCCGCTTTGGTCGAGCGCATCGCGTGAGGTGCGGCGCTTGAGCCAAAGAGCCTTCAGCGCCGCCGGTTCGAAAACCGGTGAGTCGGCGGTCCATCCGGGGAAAAAGAACTCCAGCAAATCGCCGCAAGCAGCGCAGCGGAAGTTCTGCCCGGCGGAATCAGGGGTGGCGCCGCAGGCGATGCAGCGGAGCTTCGCAGCGGTTTCCGTGTTTTGAGCGATCGACACTTTGCCTTATCACCAGACCAGCGCAGAAAGATAAATACATCATACGGGCTGACCGCAGAGATCGCAGATGCTTTTCGAATTCCTCTGCGATCTCTGCGTACTCTGCGGTTAAATCCCCTCTCACCGCAAGTAGGCGTCGGTTTTATTGATCCAGTCGGCGCGAGGCGGGTTAAAAATGTCGAGATCGACGGTATCCGCGAGCGCCTCGGCCCGGTGCGGCATGTTGGGCGGAATGGTCAGAACTTCGCCCGCATTCACCACAATCTCTTTGCCATCGATCCAGAATTTCAACGCGCCTTCCAGGATGTAGGTGATCTGCTCGTTGTGGTGGCTGTGCTCGGGCACAATGCATCCCTTCTTGAGCAGGACGCGAGCGAGCATGACGTTCTGCCCGACCACGAAGTGGCGGCCAAGCAAGGGGTTCAGAACTTCGACTTCGACGGAACTCCAGGGGATGTGACGCAGTTCGGCCGGGAGTGGCTTGTTTCTTGGAACAGTGCCTTTGAGGGCGACTTTGCTCGCCGGGCGCGCGGCGCTCGTCGCTTTTCTGGCGGCGGATGTTTTTCGGGCAGTCGTTTTCAGCTTTTTCTTTTTCATGGGAGTGGCCAAGTAAAAGATATAACAAACGCCAACCACTGTCTTGCGCCTTGCGGCAGCTGGATGGCGCGGGTAATCTTGAGAGATTCCAGGTTTATGAACGGGGGCCCTCATATGAAAAAGCATCAGTTCCGTCGGGAAACCGAGGCGGTACGCGGCGGCACGAGCCTCGCCAAAAAGAACGGTCCGCTCTCCCCGCCCATCTATCAGACTTCGACCTTCGAGGTCACCGACCTGCAGGAGCAGGTGCGCGCCATTCCTACCGACAGCTTCTACACGCGCTACGGCAATCCCACGCATACGGTCGCCGAGAAGGCCATCGCCGAATTGGAAGGCACGGATGCGGCGCTGCTGTTCTCTTCGGGCATGGCCGCGATCACCACTTCGATTCTGGCGCTGGTGAAGGCGGGCGACCATATCGTGGCACAGCGCGATATCTACGGAGGCGTGATCAAGTTCTTGTCGCAGTGGCTGCCGAAACTGGGGATCGAAACCACGTTCGTCGATACCAACGACATGGAACAGCACGAACGCGCTATCCGCCCCAACACCAAGATCCTGCACATCGAATCGCCGACAAATCCAAACGTGCGGGTCGTCGATCTGGAAAAGATCGCGGCGCTGGCGCGTAAACGCGGCCTCATCACGACCATTGATTCGACCTTTGCCACGCCGATCAATTGCCGTCCGGCGGAGTGGGGCATCGACCTGGTGCTGCATTCGGGGACGAAATATTTTGGCGGACATTCCGACCTGATCGCTGGCATCGCAACCGGAAGACGCGATTTGATCGAGCAAATCCATCACACGCGCACCACGCTCGGCTGCTGCATGGATCCGCACGCGGCCTTTCTGCTGCTGAGGGGGATCAGGACGCTGGCCGTCCGGGTCGAGCGCCAGAACGAAAGCGCGCTGCGAATTGCCGAGTTCCTGAGCCATCATCCCAAAGTGAAGCGGGTGCACTACCCCCTGCTAAAGGATCATCCAGACCACGCCCTCGCGAAGAAACAAATGGCGGGCGCGGGCGGCGTCCTGAGCTTCGAGGTGGAAGGCAGCGGCGCCGACGCGTGCCGCGTGGCCGAGGCGCTGAATCTATTTACTCTGGCGCCGAGTCTCGGCGGAGTGGATTCGCTGGTGACCATTCCGGTGCTGACCTCGCACACGATGATCGCTCCGGAGTTGCGGAAAAAGATGGGCGTGACCGAGCAGATGATCCGCCTGTCCGTGGGCCTGGAGCACGTCGAAGACCTGATCGCCGATCTGGAGAAGGGCCTGGCGGTGCTGACCCGCGCGCGGAAAGAGGCGGTAGTGGCGGATTAAACTAGTCGTGTGGGGACGGGCTCTGCCCCGTCCAAGCGGGGCAAAGCCCGCTTCCGCACAATCAACGTGCTGCTTGCACGCACTCCAGGATTTCACCTTCGCTGAGGGTGTGGTCGCTCGACTTGGCGCACTTGAAGATGCGCTCGACCACCTCATCGTTCACGGGAAGGCCCCGGTGTTCCAGCCAGAAAAGAACATTTGATTTCCCGCTCATCGGGCCGATGTCGATGATCTGTTCCAGGCCGAAGTAGTGCGAGGGCACTCCGGAGTACACGGTGTTCGCGAGCTCGACGTCTTTTTTCTTGTAGGCCTTGATGACGGCGGCGGCGTGAACGCCGGTCGCGGTGCGGAACGCGTCCTCTCCAACCACCGGATAGTTCGCCGGAATCGGAACGCCGGTGGCGGCGGATACGGCCTCGCAATAGCGCTTGAGTTTGGTCAAATCCTGCCGGTCCCACGGCGCAATGCCCATAAGCTTCAGGTTGACCAGCATCTGGTCCATCTGCGTGTTGCCGACACGTTCTCCGAGGCCGAGCGCGGTCGCATGCACGCAATCCGCGCCCGCCACCAAAGCCGCCATGGCGTTGGCGGTCGCCAATCCCCGGTCGCAATGTCCGTGCCAGTCAACGCGAATTTTTTCACCGGAAGGCTTGACCACTTGTTCAAGCACGAACTTGACTAGCGCGACCGCGCCCATGGGCGTAGCGTGTCCGGCGGTGTCGCAGAGCACCAGAGCGTGCGCGCCGCAGTTGATGGCCGCCGAGTTGAGCTGCTTCACCGTTTCCGGATCGCAGCGCGTGGTGTCTTCAGTGACGTACATGACTTCGAGGCCAAGCGAAACCGCGTATTGGACGGCCTTTTCGGTGGTTTGAAGAAGGAAGTCGCCGTTCCAGCCCTCGGTGTAGCGCCGGATGGGGCTGGTTCCAAGAAACGCAGCCACCTCGATGGGGAGGCCGGTTTTCTGGACAATCTCGGCGATGGGGCGAATGTCGTTCACGTGGGTGCGCGCCGCGCAATACGCCGTGATCTTCATCTTGTGGGCGACGATTTCGCGCGCTAGCGCCGTCACGTGCTCGACCGCGCGCGGGCCCGCTCCGGGAAGGCCGAGGTCGAGCGAGTTAATGCCGAGCGCTTCCATCAGGTGCAGGATTTCGATCTTCTGTTCGATGGAAGGATCGCGGACGGAAGGCGATTGCAGGCCGTCGCGCAGCGTTTCATCCGTCAGGAGCACCGGTCCCGGCGGATGCAGCGACTTGGGATACAGAGCATTCCAGTCGTAAATGAGTTCAGAAATGTTCACAGGCAGCGCCGGCACCCCTCCGGCTGTCACACCCCACTAAGCTCCAAGTGACGCTACGCCTTTTTCTCTTCCTTGGGCGGAACCGTCAGCCCGAACACCGAAAGCTGGCCTCGACCCGCAACGTTCATCCCACGCGGATCTTCGGGACTGGGCAGGTAGAGCGTCTGACAATTTTCGCAGCGATACACTTCGGCGTTCGGTCCCCAGGCTTTCTCCACGCAGCCGCACTCCTGTTCAAGCACGTCGACGGTGTAAAACCAGCGCTTCAGGTGTCCGCCGCAGAACTTGCCCTTGTCGTTTTTCTCGTTGCAAGCACGCTGGCCCGTCTTCTTGATCTTGACTTTGTGGTTAGGAAGGTGCGGAATCGTGCTGGTGACCGCGGTTGCCGTTTCGCCGGAAGCCATTGAGTCTCCTGTGCGCCTTTGCAAAGGCCGCTTTCCCGCTATTTTACTCAGTCCCGGTCCTCAGACCAAGGACAACGCGTCCACATCAGGCTGGTCTCGAACACCGATCGTAGTTATACGGGTTCGTATCAGGGCATGCCTTCAGGCATGCCGCACGTGCTGCGTCATGAAGGCGCCTTCAGGCGGTGAGACCGGGGAGGGAAGGCGTGTCAAGGTAACTGCAAAACGAACAAGAGCTAATAGCAGTGTCCGTCTCCGCACCACCAGTTAGCGATCAAGCCAATCCTGAACCAGACGCTTCTAGTCAAAATTCCTTGCGCGGGGCCGCCTGATCCGCGCCGACGCGCCCCACGGTGATTTCGGCTACGTAATAGTTCTCGCCCTTTATGGGGACGCCGGCCATCCGCCGCAGCATCGCGATCTGGCCGATGTGGGTGAGCGCGTCGGCGATCGCGCTCTGAAACAATTTTTCGGCGGAGACTTCGAGCGGCTTTTGCGACGCCAGGTAGTCGTCAAACTTTTTCAAGGCGGTGAAGAAGCGCTCGCATTCTTTTTCCCACGCCAGCGGAACGGAATCGTGCCATTCGCGGCGGCCTTCGGACATGGCGAGGCCCCAGTCCATCAGGTCGCCGACATGCGCGAGAATTTTCGCCGGCGTGCGCGAAGTTTCGGCAGGCTGGTAGTCGGCAAAGCTCGGCCCAGCATTGCGGATCGCTTTGCCCCCGCGGTAGGCGATGGTAGCGAGGGTGTGGCGCAAGAACCCGCGAGAGTCGGTCATGATCAGTCCACTTTCTTATCGTTTTTCTTGTCTCTCGAATCGGGGACGGCTGCGAGCTACGAGCTACGAGCGAGCAACCCGCACTTTCAGACCTGCTCGCAGCACGTAGCTCGTAGCCCGCAGCCAGTCAAATCTACAGTTTTCTCCGCCACAGCGTTCCGCCGCAGCGCACGCCGGCTTTGAGCTTTTCCCACAGCGGTTGGGCGTACAGCAGGTCGAGGAAGCCTTCCATCTCGCCCGCGAATGCACCCCCATAGCCGAACCACCAGATTTTTTTCATGCGCGGCAGCAAGTCTGTGTCGACGTGTTTCACGCTTACCATTTCCTCCAATCCCCAGCGCCCATGCGTGCGGCCCAAGCCGCCCTTCACGCCTCCATGCGGAGCTTCGCTGATGCTGAAACACGACACGGCGTCGTTCACCATCACTGTGCCAGCATGGATCTGGCGAGCCAGTCGCTCGCCGCGGGCGCGATCGCAAGTCCAAACGCTGGCGGCCAGTCCGTAGTCGGAATCGTTGGCCAGGCGCACGGCCTCGGCATCTTCGCCGAAAGGCGCAATCGGCAGCACCGGGCCGAAGGTTTCTTCCTGCATCACCCGCATGTCGTGATCCACGTCCGCCAGCACGGTCGGCGCAAAGAACGTTGGGCCGAGCTCGCGCAGCCGCGTGCCTCCGGCCAGCACGCGGGCGCCGCGCTGCCGCGCATCCTCCACCTGCAACTCCACCACCCGCACTTGCCGCTCGTGGATCATGGGGCCGATTTCAGTAGCCGGATCCATGCCATTGCCGACGCGTAGCTTGCCCGCCTTCGCGCAGCAAGCCTCGACGAAGGCCGGATACAAACTCTGATGCACGTAGCAGCGTTCGACCGACAAGCAGGTCTGCCCCGCGTTCACGAAAGCTCCCCAGACGGCGCC
>JBEKFN010000147.1:0-10074 GCA_050013295.1 Terriglobales bacterium | reverse complement strand
AAGCGATGAAGTTCACCGTCTTCACTCGCGGATCGCGTTCCACGGCGAGTAGAAAGTGCTTCAGAAATAACGACCCACTGGCACCGGTAGTGGCAATAGTCAGGTTTCCCGGCGGAAGCAGAGGCAAAGTTTGTGCTCCACGAGGCATCCAATGGGCGGCCTCGAAAACCTGAGGATAAGGACGCAGGAAAGGCAAGTCAAGGAGGCTCTGACAGCTGAGCACTTCACTGACTTGTCATCCCGAGCGGAGCGAGGGACCTGCAGTTCGTTAGCGAAAGCGAACGGCGAACGACCAACGACGGATTTATGGCAACCACCGGCATCTTACGATCGCGGCGCAGTGCCGCCCAGCTCCACGCTATCGCCAGCGTCGAGCGTGAGATTCGCGCCATTGATCCCGCCGCCGGACGCAAGAGCGTGAGATTCGCGCCATTGATCCCGCCGCCGGACGCAAATATCTCCGCGACTTTCGCGAGGCCTACCGCTCCTACCAAAAGGTTCTCACCCCCAGCGATGTCCGCCACCAAATCGCCAACGCTGGAATCGTTTTGGTCGGCGACTACCACGCCCTGCCCAACTCGCAGCGCTACCTAGCCTCGCTCCTCCGCGATCCTGAACTCCACCAGCGCCCCGTAGTGCTCGGAGTCGAAACCATTTTTTCCCGCAACCAGCACATTCTCGACGAATGGTTCCGCGCCGAGATTGATGAAGACGAACTGCGCCAGCGCATCCGTTTCGACCTCGACTGGGGATACGACTGGCCTCCATTTTACGAACTGCTCTCCGCCGCCCGCGACCACGGCGCATCCATCTATGGCCTGGATTGCATGCCCCGCGAAGATCTGCGCAAAATCGGGGCCCGTGACCGTCACGCCGCCGACAAGATTGCAGAACTCCGCCGCCGCCATCCCGGCGCGCTCATCCTGGTGCTTTTCGGCGAGTCGCATCTCGCGCCCCAGCATCTGCCCGCGCTGCTCCAGCAGCGGCTTCCGGCGGAGCCCATGCTCACCGTTCTGCAGAACGTCGACGCCCTTTACTGGCGCGCCGCCGGAGAAGCCGGCGACCACGTCGAAGCCGTCCTAGTCCGCAAAGATGTACGCAACGAGGTCCGCAAAGAAGTCCGAAAAACAATCCGCGAAAATGTTCTCTGCGTATTCAACGCCACGCCGCTGGAGAAATACGAGAACTACCGGCTCTGCCTCGACCGCTGGGGACGCAATGATAATGACCACAGCCCGCCCGACCTCGGCCCCACCCTCTACAACCTGATCGACGGCATGGTGCGTTTTCTAGGCATCAACCAGTACTCCGCTCACAACACGACGCAGCCCCGGCTCCTGGTTGACCTTATGCCCGAAGTCTACTCGCGCAGCTCAGATGCGCTTCTGCGCCGTCTCTTATCGCGCAAAGGATTCACTGCCGAACACCGCCGCTCCCTGCTCCGCCAGGTCCGCGAGCGTGGCAGCGTCTACCTCACGCCCATCAACGCCGTGTACGTACGCCAGTTCCGCATGACCTCCTCCGCAGAAGACGCGACCCGCTTCCTTCATCAAGCCTGTCGCGGACTGCCGAATCTTTCGAACGGCAAGGTTTTGGCACAGCACACCCCACCGCACGCCGTGCCGGTCGCCCAGTCGCTAACCAGAGACGACGCGTTTTACATGGCCGTCTTCGAACACGCGCTCGCCTTTTTCGGATCGCGCATCTTATATCCCGCGCGGCCCGCTCTCCGCGATGCCGATCTTGCGGATTTGTTCGACGTGACTCGTGAAGACCTCGAACACCAGACTTCGCTTCCCCTTGCCGCCGCCGTCGAAGCTCTCGACTTCCTGACCCAACACCGCGAACACGTTCTTCGCCATAACCATAGTTATAAGCAACGTTACAAGCAACGCTCCCGGCGCCAGCCGTCCGCTCCCGAATCGCTCGCGCAAGCTCCAGCCTTCACCGGCCGCCAGTACGAATACGCCGCCGAGCAACTCGGTTACCTCACCGGCAACGATCTCTACGACGCCTATCTTAAAGGCCGCCTAACCACTGCCGCCCTGCGCCAACTCTTCCTCACCCACATAGAGCAGCCCGGCGTAGCCTGCGAAGCCTACGTCCAGCTAAGAGCGCGCCTGCGCTAGTAAAGTGGCTCATACCGTGGAGAGACGGGCGTCTCGCCCGTCCACAACCGGAACACGCATAAATCTTCGTGTCCTCGGTGGATCAGGGTTCTGAGATGAGTCGATGAGTCTTAGAAGAACTCTGATTTAGTCGGTTCACGGAGAGCCTTGAAAGGGCACGGCTTCAGCCGTGCCGCCAGAGCCCGCCAAATATGCGGCTTTAGCCGCTGAGGGCCGAGTTCCCGAAGCAGCCCAAGTCGCCATCAAGAACTTAATCAGAGTCTCCTTAGAAGATGTTGGGGTCGCGGCGAGTCAGGATGACGCGTTCGACACTTAGCTCGTTGCCGACAATAATAAAGTTATAGGGCGAGCCGTTGAGCAGCGATGCCAGTACGTCGAGCACCGGGGCCGGGCCCAGATCGGCGTCCACTTGTTCCTGCTCGGCGCCGGCCGGAATGGCAATCGCGGCCTTCGTCTGGCGCTGCACTTCGGACAACACTTGCGCGAACGTGGCTTTCTCGGCGCGAATGCGTAGCATCCCGTTTCCATAGGTCACGGTTACCTGCGGCGGCGCTGCGGGAGGCGGCGGCGCGGTCGTATTGGAAACTGCGGGAGAGACTCCGACGGCCACAACATTCGTCGCCGCGGCTTTCGTGCGCCCGGCAAGCGCGCCCGCGGCGAGCGAGGCATTCTGAAGTTTGGCGCCGGGCGCATGCGGCACAGCGGGAGGCTGGGCTCCAGGGGCGGTGACCGGACCGAGCTTGGGACCCAGCTTTACCGGACCCAGCTTTACAACGATCGCATTCTGGGTTGTCGAAATCCGATACGACAGCGGCTCCGCAAGATCGAGCACGACGCGCGTAATCGGAGGGTTGTCGAAAAACAGTCCCGAGCGAATTCCCTTCAGCGCACCGCGATTGACTTTGAGGGCGTGCAACTCGGCGGAGGGAAGCGCCCCGGGAAAATCCACGACGATGCGATCGGGTCCGGTGATGGCCTGGGTCTCGGGCGCGACCGGCGCTCCGGAGGTCTGTATCTCCACTTCCATCGCGGCACCGCTCCCGCGCACGACGACGTGCTCGATGCGAGCGCTTTCTCGCCCACTCTTTGCCGAGCTATTTTTCGCGCTCGTTTTCGCACTCGTCGGCGCAGGCGTCTGCGCGGAAACCGGCACAGACAACAGCGCCGCAACCGTCAGCAGGGCTCCGAAATAAAAGAGGCGTGGCATTGTGGCCCCAGACAAAGTTTAGCAGCTATGGCAAGGCAATCAGCACTAGAAGTTGTAGCACCAATTGCGGGACGGGTACCGGCGGAAAACGAGCAGAGAACCATTGCCACGGGGACACGGGCAACAAAGAGAATCCTCAGCAGGACACGGCCGTGGCGCCCGGCTGGAAGGGAGATTGTGTTTGATGGTTCACGAAATGATCCATTCTGCACAGTATTGCTAGAGCCAGTGAGCGAAGCTATTGATGTCTCAACAGGGAGTTTCCCCGCCAAACCAGACGGCCTAACCTACCCTCTCGGAACAGGACCGGACCCAGACACAGATACAGTTTGTCCGGTGGTCCGGTCGTCTTTATAGAGCTGCAATCGGCATCGGTTGCGTTCGGATACACAGCACATCGTCAGGGCCGGCCCGAAGTGGTGAGTCCCCGAAGGCACAGGAACACTCCGGGCTCGGGGCTTTACGTTGGACTATTGGACTAATGGGGACGGCCGGTCTGCAAATCGAGGAGAAAGAAATGTTGTTAGCCAGCAAAGCCGCGTGGGCTGGGATAGTTTTCATAATGCTGACGACGGGGATCTCGGGGCCACGCCCGACGCCGCGCGCTTCGGGAGCCAACCTGGGCAAAGAAGTGCCAGCGGTCGGGCCCCGGAACGATGTCAAAAAGATGCAGGAAAGTCTGCAGGACAAAGGACACTACCGCGGGAAGGTCGATGGCGTCTTCGGTCTCCGGACCCGAGCCAGTATTCGCGCGTATCAGAAGGCTGAGAATCTGCCCGTAACAGGGCAGCTTGATACCCAGACGGCCGGTAAACTCGGAGTTAGACCAGAGGGTGGCGAGGAGACTGGCGACCAGACTACCAAAGGTAAACCTTCGGCCGGCATAAAGTGGGCTAAAGGTTCGGGCCGAAGCAAGACCCTGCGGAAGCCAGTCAAGACAGTTGCCGCTCCGGAAAATAGTGGGGACCGTGAGAAGACACTTCAAGCTGAGAACGACAACCACCCACAGTAGTTGAGTTCTTTCTAGTGGAGGAGCAGAGCCACATCGATCGGACCGCGGCGAATAGAGAACCGGGCGAGGTCCTCAGAGGATCATAAGCCTGATTTTCGGCGCAAAGGAAGGATGGGAGACCGCCAATCCGAATTGCCCAAGGCTCTGCTTCTTCGCTCCCACCATTCCGCGAAAGCGGCGACAGCGATAAGGATTGGGGCCTCCCAAATGATGGTTGAGGTTCGATCGCGCAGCGGCGTTTCTACTCCTGCGGCTTCTTCAATTTTGGCGATTCATTTATGAATGGCCTATCCAGTTTTTTTTAAGTCTGACAGCTGTCCCTTCAAATCGGCGACAGCTTCTTTAGCATGGCCTATCCGCTGTTGAACTTTGCCCGCCTTTTTTTCGGCTTTCCCTTCGGCTTTCAAATCGCGGTTACTCGTGACCTTTCCGAGTTCCTCCTTGATTGTTCCCTTCACTTCGTGGAAGCTGCCCTTGAGGTTGTCTTTCGTGCTGGTTTTCATATTTCACCTGGGCCCTCGTAAAGCGCGGATTGCGGCTCTTCTGAGCCCCTGAGGACCATAACAATTCTGATCTCGTGCCATTCTGAGGTCTGAGCAGAATTGACCACTTCGGAGACTTGTGAGCATTATTGCTCAGACCGTTTCAATTCTGATTTGCTAGCCTCGAATTGATCTTGGTGCGCCCCTTGGTGCCTACCCAGACTTGTGTACGGGTGTGCGCACAGCACGACGCCAGAGAGGGCGCGCTGAGGTAATAGAAATGGAGGCTGTCTTATGAAAAAAGTAATGTTCGTACTTGCGATGTTGAGTCTCGGTACGTTGAGCTGGGCAGGGTCGGCGCGGGAAGATGCCACCGACCGGCTGAACAACTCCACTAGTGTGATGCACGAAATTATGGGGATGCCTGACAAGGGAATCCCGGAGGAAGTATTGGAGCACGCAAAGTGTGTGGCCGTTATCCCGCACATGGTCAAAGGCGGCTTTATCTTCGGAGCTAAAGAAGGCAAAGGCGTAGCCACCTGCCGCACGGCGGATGGTTGGAGTGCGCCGGCATTCATCACGATTTCGGGCGGAAGCTGGGGCCTGCAGATCGGGGTGGAAGCGGTGGACGTGGTAATGATCTTCCAGAATGAAAAAGCGATGCAGAGGCTGCTCTCCAGTAATTTCCAAGTTGGCGGGGACGCTTCCGCGGCAGCGGGCCCAGTTGGACGGCATGCCGAGGCCGGTACGGATTGGAAGTTGGATACAGAGATCCTGACCTACTCCCGTGCCAAAGGCGCGTTCGCGGGGCTTACGTTGGAGGGTGCATCGCTCCGCCAGGACAGTGATTCCCGGCACGCCATGTACGGCGACGTCACAACTCGGGCTTTGCTGTTGGGCGAAGTGCCAGTTCCAGCCGTAGCCCGGCCGTTCCTTGCGGAAATTCGCAGAGCAAAAGCTGAGGCCAGAGGCGACAAATAGTAGTAGGGCTTAGTGGAGCCGGTCTGCCGTTGTTTGTCATTCAGCCGGCTCTGCATGTTCAAGTGGCGGCTGCGGAAGAAACCGGGTTCCCGTGTCAGTGCAGCGCTTTACAGCCTGCGGAAAAACTCAGGTTTTGATTTTGTTTTGAAGGGGCGCGGCTTCAGCCGCGCCGTAAATGCCGCAAGATCAATGGCGGCTTTACAGTTTGCTGAAAAACTCCGAGTCGGGCGCGGCTCGGGAAGGGCACGACTTTTAGTCGTGCCGTAAGTCGTTCAAAAAATGTTCGCGCTTCAGCGCCCGAGGTGAGCTTTTTGCACCCCAGGGTAGTTTTTCATCAATCTGTTTAGCCGCTGCGAGCTGCACAGGGTGCAATCCGACTTTTCCGCAGCCTCTTTAGCGATGCCGCAAGTTCTTCCGCCGGTAAAGACGGGGCTTGCCCAGTCTGCGGAGACGCGACTGGCGGTTGATTGTCTCCGACAAGTGAACAAATGATGGACTGTGCCGCTAGAAGGCACTTCGCTTTTCTTTTATGGCACGGCGGGTTGAGCATTGCGTAGCGCCTCATCGAGCGTCTGGTTGCTGGGGACGGATTGGTCCACAACCCGCCAGCCGTCGTCATAGCCACGGAATCCGACGGTCGAGCGGTAGCGCACTCCGCTGTCGTAAAGCGCCGCGCCCACCGGATTGATGGGAACCCAGCGCCAGGTAAACTCGACGTCGGCGAAGTTGGCACTCTTGCTGATTCCGGAAATGCTCAGCAGTTCCCGGCGCGCAACTTCAATCGCCATCGGTCCATTGTCGCGACCATTGTCGGGAAGTGCACTTGGAATCAGCGGGCGTACCGTATCCACTCCGATCGGCGTGAGCAATACGTCCCAGCAGGGCGGAGGGTCGACGCCGGCGGGACACTTCTGCTGGCTACCGATGATCCATCCGCGGCGCTGTAACACCAGGTAGTCGGGAGAACTGAAATCCTTATTGGAAACGATGCCGGTGCGGAGCCAGAACAATTGCGGCTCTTTGAATGCGTCGGAGGCCGAGACCAAATCGGCGGCGAGCCGGCGCGTCAGAAAATTGCGCGGAGAACAGCCTGGCGCCATACATAGTAAGCCCAGACACAACAAGACTGACAGCAATAGTGTTTTCGTCGTTCGCATGAATATCGATTATTGTCGCGAAAGGATTCTAACCAATTGCGCCTGCTTGCGGGACAGAAAAGGCGCGGCTGCAATCTGGCCGTCAAATTTTTGCGACCAGCGGCCGGGGACTGGGGTGTGGCAGGCCGGGCACTCGCCTTGCGCCGTCAACGTGTACTTTTCGATCGCATATCCAAAGCGCTGGATCAGCATTTCGCCACACTGGTGGCAATGAGTATCTTCCAGGCCCTCCACCCACCCAGGAAGGTTGCCGGCGTAAATGTATCGCAATCCGGCTTCACGGCCGATGGCAGCGGCGCGCAGCAAATCTTCGGGACGCGTATCGGCGGGTGAAGTCATTTTGTAGTCCTGATGAAAGGCGGTCACGTGCCAGGGGATGTCTGGCGAAACGCCGGCCAAAAATGCGGTCATATTGCGCAGTTCGTCGTCGCTGTCGTTGAACCCCGGAATGAGTAAGGTGACGATCTCCAGCCACACACCCATTCGGTGCAAACTGCGGATGGTGTCGAGGATCGGCTGCAGGCGTCCGCCAAGTTCGCGATAGTGGCGATCGTCGAAGCTTTTGAGATCCACCTTGTAGAGATCGATCCAGGGATGGAGATACTCGAGCACCTGCGGCGTCCCGTTGCCATTCGAAACGAATGCGGTCAGCAAGCCCGCCTCCCGGGCCTGGCGGAAAACCGCAACCGCCCACTCGCTCGTGATCAGCGGCTCGTTATACGTGCTGACCACAACTTTTGCGCCTTGCGCAAGCGCGTCTTTGATCAGCAGTTCCGGATCGGCCTCGAGCGGCGGTGAGACAGCGTTCGGGTCGCGCAGCGCCTGCGAAGTCACCCAGTTCTGACAATAGGAGCAGTGCAGATCGCAGCCCAGCATTCCGAAACTGTAAGCCAGGGCACCAGGGTGGGCGTGGAAAAACGGCTTCTTCTCGATGGGATCACACTGCGCTCCGGCGACATAGCCCCAGGGAACGTAGAGCGTGCCACCATGGTTGAAGCGAACCTTGCAGACACCGGGTTGTCCCTCCGGAATCGGGCAGCAGTGGCCGCAGGCATAGCAGCGCACGCGATTGCGATCCAGCTTTTCCCAAAGAGCAGGGTCGCCTTCGCGGACGCGCTCGTCCGCCGTGAGCATGTCGCGCAGCGTGGCCACACATATATTCTACTCGGATTTCGCTCGCAGGTTATGGGAGCGGAGCCAGGCTTCTGCCTGCTGGCGGGCGGCCAAGACCTGCGCCCGGGTCATTTGCGAAGCCAACCCTTCAAGTCGAGATTTGCTGTTCTCGTCACCCTGGGCGAGCGCGATTGCAGACCAAAAATAGGATTTGGACAAATCTTGAGGAACTCCACGGCCCGCCCAATAGTAAGCGCCGAGCGTAGCCTGCGCGATAACATGGCCCTGTTCGGCGGCGCGCAGGAACCACTGCATAGCCTGCGCGTCATCCCGCGGAACGCCTTCTCCGTTGTGATAGCGCACGCCCATCTGCCATTGCGCGTCAGCGTCTCCCCGATCGGCGAGGCTTCGCAAGCTTCCCAGGGAATCTGCTTTCGCGTCATGATCGATCGCGCTTTGTCGTGAAGCCGTCGAGGCCGCCTCGACCGCTGACTGCCGCGACGCTTGCGGTGAGCGGGCCCAACGCCTCTCGACTATGGGACCGGCCAAATAGCCGAGGGCCATCGCGATTACTGCAATGGCCAGTCCGAGCAGTGTGCGATAAAGCAAGCGAGATGGAGCTGCGGCCGCAGTGTCGGGGGCCTGCTCCGGAATTTGCTCTGCGATGACTTCGGGAAGCGGCGGCGAGGCTTGCTCGGAAAATTCAGGCTCCCGTTCCCACAAGGCCTCGCGAAGCGCGTGGATCGACTCAAACTCGATCAAACCTGAATCCGAAGCCGGAGGCGGCGACACGTCCGACACGGCCTCTGGCCTAACCGGCGTTTCCGGTTGAGTCTTTTCAGGCTCGGCGTTTTCAGGCTGGGCCTTTTTACGGTGGGGCTTGGGAATCATTTCGACGAGCTGCTCCAAAACCGTCCCGTGGGCCTTCGTGAAGCGATGCGGATGCGGAGAGAAAACCTCCAGCAGGCCAATCACCTGGAAATCGGACACGACAGGAGCGGCCATGAGCGAGCCTATGCCCAGCGTGCGTCCGATTTCCGGATCGATTCGCGGATCGTTTTCCATGTCCTCGCACGAGACGAGAAGTCCGCTGCGAACGCATTCTCCAGACAGCCCTTCTCTTACGTCCACAGGAGCTCCGAGCGGCGGAGCGGGTTCACCGGCTCGCGCCCGGCAGATCATCTTGTCGTCTGTGAGAAACGCCAGGGCCGCGCCACTGGCTTCGGTGAGACTCAAGGCGCGCTCGGTGATAAGTTGCAAAACCGCATCGACGTCGTCACCGATCGCGACGATCTCGCGGCCAACCGCTTCCACCGATTCCACCGAACTGAGCGTTCCACTTTGATCGGAGATGGGGACAACGCTGCCGGCCTTAGTGACCGGCTCCGGCTCGGGTAATTTTTCTTCCTCGCGGCGCGCAAGCTGTTCCTTTCGAGCAGCGTGGTTGGAGCAGGCGATCAGCAGATTGGCAAAGAGCCATTCTTTTAGTATCTGCCGCGAACTCTCGGGAAGCCCTGAAAACCGGATGCCTCCGCGGCCAGCGTCATCGCTCCATATCACCTGGCCACTGCCATGTATGTAACTTTTGGTTTCAGGCAAATCGAGGCAAAGCGTTACGGCCCGGTTCATCTCCAGCCGTTCACTGGTTTGGACGGCGAAGCCCTCTTCGTGCAGGTCGAGCAATTCGCTCAGATCCACAACCATCCCGGTCTGCGGCCCATTGAAACTGGCGTAAACCGGCGTATGGAGTTTTTGACGAACAATGCGCCGTCGCTCTCCGTGGGGAGCCCCTGCAACTGGATCCGGCAATCTGAGAATGCTTTGATCCATGGTTTCCCCTCCATATTAACTCAGGGATCGAGAGGAAGAGCAAGATCAATCGAGATGGAAAAGCGATGGGTTTGGCGAACAATTAGTTGAACCCAGCCGAGGTTGCGGCCACCGCCGCACGCCGCTCTGCCAGCTTCTGTTGGCGCCGGGCAAGGCGTCTTTC
>JBEKFN010000146.1:0-9678 GCA_050013295.1 Terriglobales bacterium | reverse complement strand
ACGTGGTCAATCTTCAGATCGCGCGCCCGCAAGGCAACGGTTTCGGAGATGCGTTTGGTGATGATCCCGGTCTTGATGCCCGCCAAGCGGGCCAGCATAATGGCGGTGCCGTCGTGGGCGTGGAAGCCCTTGGCTTCGATCAGGCTGGTGCTCTGGAACCCGGAGCCGGGCTGTCCCCCATGCTGAGCGGGCGGTTCGAGCACGCTTGGCTGAGCTCCAGATTGCTGGCCTCCAGAAGGCGCGGGGAAGATCCAGATTTTGCCGTCGGTGAGAACGCCGTCGACATCGAAAAGAATGAGTTTAATTTTGCGGGCGCGAGCAGCAGCAGAAGGTTTAGGCATCGCCGCGATTCTAGCAGGCTGCAGCCTGGCTCGTGTGGGCATGCTAGTGTGGGGACGCTCGCGTGGGGACGGGCGCCCTCGCCCGTCCAGCGGAGCGAAGCTCCGCAGCCGTTGACTGGCCCGCCGCCCATTTCTCCTTGCGATTCCCGCCTTTACTAACACATAACTATGTGTAATACTTTACACATGCCAACTAACCTCGCCTTGGACGATCGCCTCATCGAAGCAGCCCGGCGGGCCGGAAAGCACAAAACCAAGAGAGAAGCGGTAAACGCCGCTCTGGATGAGTACGTCCAACGGCGCAAGCAGATGAGGATACTGGATGCCTTTGGCACCGTCACTTTCGATCCCTCCTACGATTACAAGGCGGAACGGCGACGGAGTTCACGTCGTGCAAGCGGCCAATCGCGGCCATGATGGTGCTCGTGGATACCCCGGTCTGGTCGCTGGCGCTGCGGCGGCGCCCCGAGCATCTCAGCGGATCACAACAGGGTCTGGCCAACGCCCTGGCCGAATTGATTCGCGAGGGACGCGCGCAGATGGTTGGACCGATCCGCCAGGAGTTACTCTCCGGGATCCGCGAGGAAGCTCAATTCAAGAAGATCCGCGACTATTTACGAGCCTTTCGCGAGCCATCGCTCGAAGCAGAGGATTACGAGGACGCTGCCCGCATGAGCAACCAATGCCGCAGCCGTGGCATTGCCGGATCGGCCGTCGATTTCCTGATCTGCGCCGCCGCCCACCGTCGCGGCTGGGCCATTCTCACCACCGATCGGGATTTCCAGAACTACGCTTCGGTGCTGCCCCTGCGCCTGCACTCCGCCTCGACCAGCGATTAAACCAACAAGCGACTAAACCAACAACGGACCAGATTCAGGGTTAGCGGGCCAGGTTCCGACCAGCCGACGACCCCGACCGGGAAGATTCTGATCGAACTTCGCCTCTCTTTCAAATGTGAGCGGTTTGGAACAGACGGCCAGATTCTTACCGAATAAGATCGTGTGGTTTCACCTGGATGCTCCAAGTTCTCAGGCCGGAGCCCGAAAGCCGCGGGGGCTCGACATCAAGAATCGGAAGCAGAAGCAAATCCCAAGCGAAATTTCAGACCGCCGCAAGGCGAGAATCCTCGGAGGATTTCCATGAAGAGAGCATTCCTGTTGATCGTTGTACCGGCCCTGCTGGTCGCGCTGGCGTTTGCACAGACTCCCGCGGCGAGCATCAATACAGACCAGACCATTAAGGGTTGCCTGGGGGGCTCGGATGGTAACTACACAGTGGTGGAAGACGGCACGGGCCACATTTTCAAGATCACTACCAACAGTGTTGATTTCAAGCAACATCTGGGCCATGACGTAACCCTCATCGGGCACCGGGCAAGTGGGGCGAGTTCCGCCGCTGCCGATAACAGCTTTGCCGTCACCGAACTGAACATGATCTCCGAACACTGCGCTGCGGCCGCTGCCGTACCCGCCGCGGCTGTCAGCACACCTTCGGAAACTACCGTCACCCCTGATGCGGCCGCTGCTGCTCCCGCTGCGACTGCCAGCACGTCCTCGGAGACTGCCGTCATACCCGCTGCGGACGCCGCTTCGCCCGCCGCGACTGTCAGCACGCCTGCGGAAACTGATGTCACACACGCTGCGGATGCCGCTTCGCCCGCTGCGGCTGTCAGCATGCCTTCGGAGACTGCCGTCGCACCCGCTGCGGACGCCGCTCCGCCTGCGGAGACTGCGGTCACACCCGCTGCGGACTCCGCTGCACCCGCTGCGACTGTCAGCATGCCTTCGGAGACTGTCAGCACACCTGATGCACGCTCTCGGAGACGGTCAGAAATGCCAACTGCAGCCACCACTACACCCGCAGTGGCTGCCAGCGCGTCCTCGGAGACTGCCAGCACACCTGATGCACCCGCCGCTACACCCGCTGCGACTGCCAGCACGTCCTCGGAGACTGCCAGCACGCCTGCTGCAGCCGCCACTACACCCGCCGCGCCCGCCAGGCGCGGGTCCTTATGGCTCTTGATTTTGCTTGCCGTGGTGATAATCGTTATTGGCACGATGGCCCCTATCTTTAGCAGGTGGAGAAAACGGAAGCTTTTGGAGCGGACGGGCGCCCAAAATCTCTCTTTTACCCGTGAAGCGAGCTCCGATCAGGACAAGCCTGACGAGCCACGCAAGGCCGCCTAGGCTGAGTGCAGAGTAATGCTTCCGAACTTTGTCGCCGGTGGCAACCGCTGCCGGCGCTTAGTTCGCTTTAGCGCTTCTGTGCTGCCCCTGCGCCTGCACTCCGCCTCGACATCGTGAGAGAGTTCTTGCGTCTGAGTTCTCGGCCACCGGTTATCGATACCTAGCCGCCAGCCTTCGGCTCTTGGCTCGATCATCCCGCTTGTGATCACGCTCGCGGGCCACCACAAGCGAAGTCTTGTCCTTGTAGCAACCCCTAAGCCTGCGAATGAACGCATCGTTGATCGGTTGCAGAATCAACTGGTTATCCTCGCTGCGGATAGCCATGCGGGTCCCGGTCTTGATCCCCAGCTTCTCGCGCAGAGCGGCCGGAATCACGATCTGTCCTTTTGAATTAACCACGGCAAAGATGTCTTCCATATGACCTACCTTGTAGCATCTGTAAGTCCAATCGCGAGCCGGCTAAGGGTCTCTTCCACTTTATCAATGGCCAGCCGGGCGGGAGGGTATTATTGACCATTACCAAACCCTTCTACTCAGGCAGGCACCTTGGCGAATCCCGAACATCTCGCGAAGCTCAAGCAAGGAGTCAAGCGGTGGAGTGAGTGGAGGAAACAAAATCCAGGCGTCCAGCCAGACCTCAGCGGGGCAGACCTCAGCAAGGCGAAGCTCATCGAGGCGGACCTCAACGGTGCGAACCTATGCGGAGCGCGGCTTAGCGAGGCAACCCTTGAATGGGCGGACCTCAGGGGATCCGATCTCAGCGCGGCGTGGCTCGTAAGTGCTGTCCTCGGCGAGGCAGAGCTCCAAGGGGCGAACCTATGCGGGGCACGGCTCGGCGAGGCAGACCTCGAAGGGGCGGACCTCACAGGAGCAGACCTCAGCGGGGCAGACCTCAGCGGAGTGGCGCTTTTCGACGCGATCCTTAGCGAGGCGAACCTCACCAGGGCGAATCTCGAAGGGGCAGACCTCTTCTTGGCACACCTAGTCAGGTCGAACCTCCGCGGGGCGGACCTCAGCGGCGCGAACCTCCACGGGGCTGATCTGGCCGGGACGGATCTCGCCGGGGCGGACCTCACGCATGCCACCTTGGTCGACACTAACCTCGAAGGAGCAAATCTGACGGGCTGTTTCGTATTTGGGATATCTGCTTGGAGAGTGAGGCTGGAAGGGGCAATCCAAAAGAACCTCGTGATCACGCCTAAATATGAGTCCCCGATCCAGGTTGATAATCTCGAAGTTGCACAATTCATTTACCTGCTTCTGAATAATGAGAAAATCCGCAGCGTCATTGATACGATCACTTCCAAAGTGGTGTTAATTCTGGGTCGTTTCACACCGGACCGAAAAGTCGTTCTCGATGCGATTCGAGACGAGCTCCGCAATCGCGGTTATTCGCCAGTCTTGTTTGATTTCGAGAAGCCAAGCAGCCAAACGACCGTCGAAACCATTTCTACCCTGGCTCACATGGCTCGATTTGTGATTGCGGATCTCACGGACGCCAAGAGCGTTCTCCAGGAGCTTCAAGCCGTTGTTCCGCTCAGTCCATCTGTCGTGGTGCAACCTCTGCTGCTTGCCTCACAGGAGGAGCCGGGGATGTTCGATTTCTTCCGAAGGTATCCGTGGGTGCTCGCCACGCATCGCTATACGGACCAAGCCATGCTACTGGCGGAATTGGAAGGAAAAGTGATTGCCCCTGCGGATGCGAAGGCGAAGGAGCTAACGGGAAAGTAGTGGCACCAAGGCGAACGTTTTACGAAACCACAAATTCCCGCTACAATCTTTCCCATGCCGTCCGCCGTCTCCCCATCGCTCGCCTGGGCTCATCCGCTGGTTCAGGAATGGTTCACCGCGCACTTCTCCACGCCGACCGAACCGCAGGAGCAGGGCTGGCCTCACATCCTCGCCGGCCACACCACGCTGATCTCGGCTCCGACCGGATCGGGCAAGACGCTCGCCGCCTTCCTAGCCTGCATTAACCGGCTCGTCTGCAAGGCGCTGGCTGGCGAACTGCGCGACCGCACCGAAGTTCTGTACGTGTCTCCACTCAAAGCGCTCGGCAACGACATTCAGAAGAATCTCGAAGTCCCGCTGGGAGAAATTCTGCAGATGGCCGGCGAGCGCGGGCTGCTCATGCCGGAGATACGGACGGCCGTGCGTACGGGCGACACGCTGATGAAAGACCGGCGCCTGATGCTGAAGCGCCCGCCGCATATTCTAGTTACCACGCCCGAGTCGTTTTACATCCTGCTAACGGCGGAGAAGAGCCGCGCCATCTTGCGCGATGTCGAGACCGTGATCGTGGACGAAATTCACGCCGTGGCCGACGACAAGCGCGGCGTGCATCTCGCGCTTTCGCTGGAGCGACTCGAAGCGCTGACCGAGCGCCCGCCGGTGCGCATCGGTTTGTCTGCAACGCAGAAGCCGATCGAAGAGGTCGCGCGTTTCCTTGCCGGCAACTATGCCGGCAGCTCTGATCCTCGCAGCTCTGATGAAAGAGCGCGGGCGGTTCCCGTAATCGTCAACGTTGGCCACAAGCGCACGCTCGATCTTGGCGTCGAGGTTCCGTCTTCCGAACTGGGCCCGGTCGCGTCGAACGAGATGTGGGACGAGATCTACGAGCGCATCGTGCAACTGGTGAATGCGCATCGCTCGACGCTGGTCTTCGTAAACACACGGCGCTTAGCCGAGCGCATTGCCCATCAACTGGGTGAGCGGCTGGGTGAGCAAAATGTAGCGGCGCATCACGGCAGTTTGTCGCGCAAGCTGCGCCTGGAGGCCGAGCGCAAGCTGAAAGAAGGCCAGATAAAGGTGCTGGTCGCGACCGCTTCGCTCGAACTTGGCATTGACATCGGAACGGTGGACCTGGTGTGCCACATCAGTTCGCCGCGTTCGATTGCGGTCGCGTTGCAGCGGGTCGGGCGGTCAGGCCACTGGCGAGGCGCAGTTCCCAAAGGACGATTCTTTGTCACCACGCGCGACGATCTCGCGGAGTGCGCCGTGCTGGTGCGAGCGATTCGTTTGGGCGAACTCGACCGCCTGATTTTTCCAGAAGCTTCGCTCGATGTGCTGGCGCAGCAGATTGTCGCGTGTTGCGCGGCTTCTGGCAGCGCCGCCACCGCGAACAAATCGGGCGATAAGAATAACGACGGATGGGACGAGGACGAGTTATTCGCGCTGGTAAAGCGCGCCTATCCCTACCGCAACCTTACCCGCGAAACGTTCGACGAAGTCGTGACGATGCTGTCGGAAGGAATCGCCTCGCAACGAGGCCGCTACGGCGCGTACCTGCATCACGACCGTATCAACCGCAAGCTGCGAGCGCGGCGCGGCGCGCGCCTGGCGGCGATCACCAGCGGCGGTACGATTCCTGACAACGCCCTGTTCACCGTAGTCGCCGAACCCGACGGCGCTAACGTCGGAACCGTCGATGAAGACTTCGCCGTCGAAAGCATGGCGGGCGACATCATGCTGCTCGGCAACACTTCATGGCGCATCCGGCGGGTGGAAGCGAAGACGTCGCGCATGTTGGTCGAAGATGCGCACGGCTCCCCACCCAGCGTGCCGTTCTGGCGTGGAGAAGCTCCCGCGCGCACAGCCG
Organism: Terriglobales bacterium; assembly: GCA_050013295.1. Classification (GTDB taxonomy): domain Bacteria; phylum Acidobacteriota; class Terriglobia; order Terriglobales; family Acidobacteriaceae; genus Acidiflorens. The sequence continues at coordinate 3,553 of JBEKFN010000146.1, read as the reverse complement.
AACTCTCGCAGCAACTAGGCGAATTGCGCAAAGAAATCAGCGATCGACTGCCCGGCGTGGCCCCGGTAGAAGGATGGCGAAATCTTGCTGTAGTGGCTGACGCCGTGAGCTGGCTGCGAGAGGAATGTGGGCTCGACCTTTCGGGCGCCGAGCAACTGATTCAGTACACGCTCGAAGGGCGCGCCGTGCTGGGCGATGTGCCGACGCAGACGACAATCATCGCCGAAAGATTCTTTGACGAGGGCGGCGGGATGCAGTTGATCATCCACGCGCCCTTTGGCGGCCGCATCAATAAAGCCTGGGGCTTGGCGCTGCGCAAGCGCTTCTGCCGCGGCTTCAATTTCGAACTGCAGGCGGCGGCCACCGACAATGGCTTGAACATCGCACTCGCCGAACAGCATAGCTTTCCGCTGGCGGATGTTTTTCAATTCCTGGCTTCGGAAAGCATGCCGCCGATCTTGGAGCAGGCGGCGCTAGCTTCGCCCATCTTTCAGACACGCTGGCGCTGGGATGCGACGCGAGCCCTGGCTCTGTTGCGCTTTCAAGGCGGCAAAAAAGTTCCACCGCAGATTCAGCGCATGCGCTCCGACGATTTGCTGGCTTCGGTTTTTCCCGATGTAGCGGCTTGCCAGGAAAATATCGAGGGCGACATCAAGATTCCCGACCATCCCCTGGTGCGTGAGGTGATGAAGGACGTGCTCACCGAGGCACTCGATATCGACGGCCTCCGCGAGGTGTTGCGCGGAATCGAGCAGGGCCGGATTCGTTGTCTGGCGGTGGATACTCCGGTGCCGTCGCAGTTCTCGCACGAAATTCTCAATGCGAATCCATACGCCTACCTTGACGATGCCCCGCTAGAGGAGCGCCGGGCGCGAGCGGTAGAGATGCGGCGAGTCCTGCCGGCATCGGTCCTAGAAGAAGTCGGCGCGCTCGATCCCTCGGCCATCGCGCAAGTGCAGCAGGAGGCGTGGCCCGATGTGCGCGACGCGGACGAACTGCACGATGTGCTGCATACGCTGGTGCTGGTGCCGGAGAGAAACAGTTCTCAGTTCCCGGTTCTCAGTTCTCAGGAAACCGACCCGCAGCTCACCGCCAGCTGGACTGGATTCTTTGAGCGCCTGCAACTCGAGAACCGCGCCTTCGTAACGGAAGTCGCGGGACACCGTTATTGGGTAGCCGCCGAACGGGTCGGATGGTTCCAGGCAATGCATCGTGTGGTGACGGGGCTCTGCCCCGTCCCGGCGGGGCGGAGCCCCGCCGCCACACAGGCGCTGAATTTCGACGATGCGGTGTTGACCGCGGTGCAGGGATGGATCGCACATCTCGGTCCCACCACCGCGTCGGAAATTGGCGAGGTGCTGGGACTGCCGGCGTCCGAGATCGAAAAGGCGTTACTCCGCATGGAAGCCAGCGGAGCAATTCTTCGCGGCAAGTTCCGCCCGGTAGATCCGCGCCCAGCAGCATCCGCTTCGCACGAACACGAGACAGAGTGGTGCGAGCGCCGTCTGCTGGCTCGCATTCATCGCCTGACGGTCGCAACGCTGCGCAAGCAGATCGCCCCGGTCACCGCATCGCAGTTCATGAACTGGCTGCTGCGCTGGCAGCACATAGCTCCCGGCACGCAGGTGCGGGGCGAGCATGGGACTCTGGAAGTGGTCCGGCAACTGCAGGGGTTTGAGATTCCGGCGAGCGCGTGGGAACGGTTTGTGCTGGCACGCAGAATCTCCGACTACGATCCCGCGCACCTCGATCAGCTGTGCCTGACAGGCGCGGTCGGATGGGGCCGACTGTCGCCGCATCCCGCCACTCTTGAAGCCATGGGAAGCGAGGAGACTCGGCGGCGAGTAATTCCGACGCGAGTCGCGCCGATTGCATTCTTTGTGCGCGAAGACGCAGATTGGATGCGAGCTCATCACCCGGGCGCGGAGGATTCTTCCACGTCATTCTTAAGCCCGGTAGCGCAGGAGGTGCTCAAACTTTTGAAGCAGCGGGGTGCGCTGTTTTTTCCCGACATGGTGCGAGCGACCGGCCGGCTCAAAGCGGAAATCGAAACCGGGCTGTGGGAACTGGTCGCTGCGGGCCTCGTGACCGCCGACGGATTCGAAAACCTGCGCGCGCTGGTGACGCCGAAAAGCACGTCCGGCAGCGGGCTGGGAAAAGCCCGCCGGCCGCGCCATGCGCCGGGGCGCTGGTCGCTGTTGCACACCGAAGGCGCCGATCGCGACCGCAGCGTCGAATCCTGCTGTTGGATGTTATTGCGTCGCTACGGCGTGGTCTTCCGCGACCTGCTGGTACGCGAGACCAATCTGCCCCGCTGGCGTGAATTGCAGATCGGCTACCGCCGCCTCGAAGACCGCGGCGAAGTGCGCGGCGGCCGATTCGTCGATGGATTTCTGGGAGAGCAGTTCGCCCTTCCGGTGGCAGTCGAATCCTTGCGCGCCCACCGCAAGCTGCCGCAGAATGCGCAGGGCGAGCGCGTCGTCATCGCGGCAGCAGATCCGCTGAACCTGGTTGGAATCATCGTTCCGGGCGAGCGTATTCCCGCGATCTCGGGAAGAAGCGTGACCTTTCGCGATGGCGTATTGGACGTGGAAGATGCGCTGCTCGCGTCTGGTTACTAGGTCTCTGACCGCTTGATCCTGTACGAAAATGGGTGCCCCAGGTCTCGATTTTGAGACCTGGGATAGCGCGAACCTCAACGCACGAGATTACGCGGTCGGAGACCTAGATCACGGCAAATGTAACTTGAGCAGCACCTGCGGATCCAAATACACTCCCTGCCAGCGCACGGCCAGATGCAGGTGAGGACCAGTGGCGCGGCCCGTGCCGCCGCTGAGTCCGATCGCCTGCCCTTTTTTCACATCATCGCCTTCGTTGGCCAAGAATTTCGACAAATGCAGATAGAGCGTCAGCAGTCCCTGCCCATGGTCGATCACCACACAATTCCCTTCAAAGAACAGCGACCGCGCCAGGATGATGCGTCCGCTGTTCACCGCTGCGACCGACGTTCCACTGGACACGCGGAAATCGAGCCCCTGATGCGTGCTCTGGACGGAACCGTTGAACACGCGCTCGACTCCAAACACATCGGAGATCTCGGCATTCACCGGAGGCGCAAACGACCCTTTCCATTCGCGGCCGGGGCTAAGGGTTTTGAACGCCTCCGCTTTTGTTTCCTTGTCCTGTTCGATCTGGCGCTGCTCTTCGGCGCTGGGAGCGGTGTAGCGTCCGGGAACCTTCAGCAGCACGCGCGGATAGCGCTGGCGTTCCACCCGAATTTCCTTTTCGAATGAGATCGCTTCTCCGGCGGATTGCCCAGAGGAAGTTTCGGCGTGAAGTTGAATAGGGTAAGCTCCCGGCTTAGTTTCCAGACTAATCCCGGCGAGCGCGAACCACGATTTGTGGCTCGCGTCGAAGCTGAACGCGATCTCGTGGCCAAGCCAATTCCCCGAAAGCGTTCGCACCGGCGTCGGCGTGGTAACGCGAAAAAGCACCGGCGTTCCGTTGACCAGGCGAGTGGGTTGGTTGCCGACAATCCAGTGCGCGGCAGTTG
>JBEKFN010000145.1:0-10877 GCA_050013295.1 Terriglobales bacterium | reverse complement strand
GGCTACTACGCGATCACAACCTGGCTGCCAACGTATTTGAAGACCGTGCGGCATCTTGCGGTCTTGAATACGGGCACGTATATGATCGTGATTATTGCCGGATCCTTCTGCGGCTACCTGACCGGGGCGTATCTTGCCGACGGCATCGGACGCAAGAAGGCCCTGATTCTTTTCGCCGCCTGCTGTGCCCTGGCGGTCACGGCCTATACCTATTTGCCAATCAGCAACGGAATCGTGATGCTGCTGCTCGGTTTTCCTCTCGGGTTCTTCACCTCCGGCTCTTTCAGCCCGGTCGGCGCGTTCTTCACCGAGCTGTTTCCCAGCCGCCTGCGTGGCTCGGGGCAGGGTTTCTCTTATAATCTGGGCCGTGGGATTGGCGCCCTGTTCCCGACGCTGGTCGGCTTTCTTAGCGCGCGACTCTCGCTGGGCAAAGCGATTGCCATCTTTGCGGTGTCCGCTTATGTCGTCATGATCCTGGCAGTACTGCTGCTCCCCGAAACCAAGGGCAAAGAACTGCGAGTCTATGAATAACAATGACGAGCCACGACTAACAACGACTAACGACGACTAACAATGACTAGCATCGAAGGCGCGACGGCAATCCCGGTTTGCGCGGCTCCGAACCCCGACCCCGGCAGCCCGAAGGTTGCCGTTCCGCCCAACGCATGCGATTGCCACGCCCACATCTTCGGTCCGGTGAAGCAGTACCCTCTTATTCCTGGACGCACCTACACCCCGCCACCAGCCAGCATTCAAGCCTACCAGCGAATGTTGAGCGCCCTCGGACTGGATCGAGCCGTAATCGTCCAGCCGAGCGTTTATGGCACAGACAACCGCTGCACCTACGACGCAGTGGCCGCCTCTGGCGGCAGGTGGCGCGGCATTGCGGTAGTGGGCCCCAGCACGAATACCCACGAACTGCGGCGGTTGCACGACGAGGGATTTCGCGGCGTGCGAATCAATCTCCTGTTCAAAGGAGGCTTGGCGATGGAGATTCTGGAGCAGGTCGCCCGGCTGATTGCGCCGCTCGGCTGGCACTTGCAGTTGCTCATCGATGGCCGCGACCTGCCAGAATTGGCGCCTCGACTTCGACGTCTGCCCGTCCACTTCGTCATTGATCACATGGGACACATGCCCGCGAAACTGGGGCTGGCGCATCCGGGATTTACGGCCCTCTTCGCGCTCGCCCGGGAAGGCAACTGCTGGGTAAAGCTCTCCGGCGCATACCGTATCTCCGCCCAGCCGTACCCGTATGAGGACGTCGCTCCGATTGCAAAGGCTCTGGTCGAAGCTGCCCCGGAGCGCATGGTATGGGGAAGCGACTGGCCCCATCCCTCGTTCCAAGGCGCGATGCCGGTCGATGCCACGCTCCTCGATTTGCTGGCTAGCTGGGTTCCAGAATCGCGGACACGGCAGCGCATTCTCACAACCAATCCCGCGGAGCTGTATGATTTTGCAGGCTGACGCCGAAGAGCAAGAGGATAAAAATGATAAGAACGAACCACTGAGAGCACAGAGGTGCGCTACCAATCCGCCACCCGGTGCTGAAAGCTGGAGGCCGCTCCAAGCCCATTCATAACCACGCCCCCAACCAGGACTGCACGACCCACGTTGTCATGATGTCTCCGGTGCAACATATAAGCGGTGGCGACCTCAGCTCCGAACAAAGCCGCGGTAGCTGCAACCTGAACCGGAGTCGTATGCACAAACGGACGTGCCATTGGATTGTATTCTTCGCCGCCACCGTCTATGTTCCGGCGCGTTATATAGCTGTCGGTAGCCTTTGCGGCTCCGTCGAGTGCGACCAGCGCTATTGTGCCCCGCGTCCAGAAGCGTGAAGCGGCCAGATCTTCGCGGGTTACATAAGGATGCCCCGCAAAAGCGTAATGCGCCTCTTGGGCGCGCAGGGTGCCAGCCATCACCGCCAGCATCATAATTACCATGAGCATTTTCATTGCAAGAGCGGGTCGCGCATCCCGACCCTCCCATGCTCATCGGAATAAAAATAAAAGTCTTGAAAATTAACCGAATCCAAGAAACGGAAGTAACCGCGGTGCTGTTCAAGAACCAACCGTTAGAGTAGGACCGCCCGACCACCCTCCAGGACGGGCGGAGTATTAGACTAGCCGGAACAGTCCGCAGGACTAGAATCACGTGAAGACCAAACGGCCCAAGCTACCCACAATCTCCGAAGCGATGAAGGCATGGTCGGCTGCGCTGAAAGCAGAGATTGGCGACTGGCCCGGCGTCAAGGTGCGGTCGTTTTTCGGTTTCAGCGCCCTCTACCGGCGGGACAGAATCTTCGCCCTGCTCCCGCAAACTCGTGGGATGGAAACGCCAAACTCTCTCGCCTTCAAATTACAATCGCCAGCGCCACGACTCCTGGCGCGGATGCGGCGAGATCCTCGGATTGGATCAACAGAGATGCAGAAGGCGCGCTGGTTCACTTTTGAACTCGCCACCGACGCCGATATGCACGACGCTCTCGATTGGCTGGCGCGCTCGTATGATGCGGCAGGGAAGGCTTCAAAAAATTGAGTTGCGATGGGGATTTTATATTCGTGCGAATTTGCTCGGTGAGAATGCCCGGCCCGCCGCTTGGGTGGCGGCTGTGTGGGGTCGTGGGGTGAGGCCGGGCAATTCTGTGCTTCCTCTTAATTGCAGATGTACATCTTTTACCGCATAAGGCCTTCTCCTGCCTGTGACCGCAATCACCATTCTGCGTGATTGGGACACACCAGGCTGTGATGTAGGTCACTGCCAAGGCGGACATACTGGCTAAAGATAAGGGCTGTTCCAGAAAATATCTCAGGAGAAGCATTCATGGCCTATGTAATCACCGACACTTGCATCAAGGACGAGCTTTGCGTGGACGTCTGCCCGACCGACTGCATCCACCCCAAGAAAGACGAGCCGCAGTTTGAGGCGGCGACACAGGTTTATGTCGACCCCGCTGGTTGCATCGATTGCGGCGCCTGCGTTCCAGTTTGCACCTCGGATTCGATCTTCGTGGCAGAGGAACTGCCGGAAGACAAGAAGCAGTTTCTGGAAAAGAACGCCGCGTATTACGCGACATAGCCGTGCCGGGAGCGCCCGCGTGGCGCGGGCACTCCTTTCGATCTCGCTCAGGGCGGGTTCTGGCCGCGTGCATGTAGCTTCTATTGCGCGCGGGGGAACAAACGTCTCCGGGCTGTCCAAAAGCGGTCGAAGCTCGGTAAGGGCATCGCTTCAGCCGCGCCACCCAGACCTTTGATTCGAAACCCAGCGGAAAATTCGAAGCCGCTGGACAATCTGTCTGCCCTAACGCTTTGTGCGCACCGCAGAAACATCCGTCTTCGCTCTGCTGAAGGCGAACTGCAGCCTCCATTCCCGGGTGCCAGACTCATCGGATTGTCCCGGAGAAAACTTCCAACCCTGGGCAGCTTCGAGTGCGGCGCGCGAAAAATACCTGCTCGGCCCGGCCGATTCGAGCGTCGCGTTGGCCACGTTGCCCGCGGCATCTACTTCGACTCTCACTCGAACCTTGACCTTGCCTTGAATCGTTCCGCGCGCGCGCGGCGAAACCTGCGGCATTACCCGCTGCACAACTCCGCTCTGATGGTCCGTGTTGGTAATGTCCGTGTTGCTAAAGCCAGTGTTGGTGAACGTTTTTTCCCCGCCGCCCGCCTCTGGCGTAGCCCCTTCGGCCCTGGCATCTCCGACCTTTTCAGCTCCGGGCGCATGGGGCCTCGGCTTTGGCTTTGGCAGTGTCGAGGCCGGCGCGGACTGTGAGTTCTCCGCGGCCGCGCCGTGCTGAGTTTGCGTCGATTGTACTTCCGCCGGAGGGCCCGACCGTTTCGGTCTCGCTATCAAGAAAAAGGCAAACGCAAGCACCGCCGCCAACCCCAGAGCGTAGGGCCATTTCGCAGATGCTTTCCGCTGACCCAAGTTCTGCTGACCCACTCCCGCTGGCGCGGAAACCGTCGTCTCAGTCTGGGCTGAAGTCGGCCCTTGCAGATCCCCTCCCAAGCGATCGCTGATCTCCGCAATCGTCCATCGCTTCCCCGGATCAACTTGCAAGCAGCGCTTTGCGATTTCGCGGAATGGCTCCGGGACCGTCGCCGGTACTTCGGGCACGCTCGGTCGTGCCCGGTCCCAAACCGGCAAGCGCTGCGTCAGCGCCTCGACCAGGGTCATCCCCAACTGCCACCCGTCGGCCGCCGCCGTCGAAACCGCATCCGTCGCCGCTTCTGGCGGATCATAGACGCTCGTCGCCCTCGCGCCACGCCTCCTCTCACCCGCCGCGCCCAGAGCGTCGCTCGATAGCTTCACCTGGTCCGCGACGGCCAGAATATTTGAAGGTTGGATGCGTCCATGCGCGAGCCCCATGTCGTGCACACATTGCAAAGCCCGCAAAATCGGCGGAAGCATCCCTCGCGCTTCCTCCGCTGTCAGTGCCCGCTCCGGTAGAATCTGCGAAAGATTTTCCTCCGCGTACTCCTGCACCACATAAAGCAGCGCCGTGCCTTCGAGTTCGCAGCGTCCCGCCTCGAAAATGCGAATCAGATTCGGATGAGTCAGTTCGCTGGCTTTTTCCCACCCCAGCAGTTGCTTCTCCGCGTCTGCCGCTTCGGCGGGAATCAACTTGATGGCAGCTTTCTCGGCCTCGACCACACCGGCTTGCGCAAGGGTGAGGAACACGGCACTGTGATCGGAACCGCCTAAGTAGCTTAGTAGCGGAAATCTCCCATCGACGGTGCAGCCCACCCATGCTTGCCAGGTCTCGCTCATAATCGTCTCGCTTATGTTCGGAGTCTCACTAGCCCGCTATTGTATGTGACTGCGCGCACAACCGGAACCGGCGACAGAGAAGTTGAACGTGTCTGCGCGTGCACTCCCGCGCAATGATCCTTCAGCACTTCGCTCCCGTCCAACAATTCCACACGATCCCGCTGTGGTCGAGAATCTAGGTATGCCTCTCCGCGCACATACACGTGGTAGAGGCAGGAAATATTGGCTACGAACGGGATCGGGACATGCACCGTGACAAAATTTTGGCAGGCTACAACCTGTTGGAAGAAAACGGCTTAAGGAAGGTTTGGTAGCGCTACCGGGACTCTACTCCGCTGGCCCCCAATATTATATGAATGATGCGAAATCCATAAGCAGCTGGGTGTTAGCCGAAATCGGTGAATTCAGGCGTATGTGCTGCGGAGACCTAAACATGCGGATCCGTTCGCCCATCTCACGCCTGAAACTTCCCACTGACAGCCGTCGCTGAAGAGGTGCCGGGCCAAGGCTTCGTGTCAGGCCTCCGATGATTCCCCAAACACACTGCTTGGGACGAGTGATAGAGGCTTTCGTATCCCTTTGATCGACCTTTCAACGTCGCTTCGCGAACTTTCAGAACCATTCATAGATGTGCACGCCTCGACATTTCCGGTAGCCAACTTGGCTTGCCAGAAATGAAGAAATTGCGATGAACAATGGGGAAATCGATCCCTGATCGAGCGGTAGACGAAACGTGGTTCTTGCCAGAAACCCGGCTCACGTTGTATTCCCTCGGCGATTTCCCGGCGGAAACCCGAAATGAATGCACGACCTGGTATTCGAGACTATCTCATCCTCGCCCGCCTTCGTCATTGGATGGCATAATCCATCACCCAGGACAAGCCGACGTGTCCCGCGTGGCGGGCGAGAAAGAACGCACTGGGATTGATTCGCGAGTATCCAGAACTGGCCCGGAGCATCGGGGTCACCGAACTGTCTGCATTCGCTATAGTCAACCTCGTTTTTCGGGCACCCCGGAAAGTTGGCCCTCGCGAAGGTTCGGCGGACTTGCGGCTGCTCTCGTGGGAACGAACCAGACCGCGACCGGAAAGGGAGGCGAACACTCAGGGTCGCTACTCGCAGTTCCTGAGAGTTCCTTACAACGCCAAAAGCTGGGTGCCACGTGCCGTTGAACGTCAATCAGTTGGACGACGGTTAAGGATGACGAAGTGTTTTGCGGATCCGCTTGGATTCCACTACTGAAGTCGGAGACAATGATCGGAGATAATAAAATGAAGACCGAATATGAACAGCCCACTCAATTCGCCGTCGCCACGTCTTGCCCTGTTCTGCCTGTGCGCCCTGCTCGCGTTCTCTGCCGCCTGCAAACGGGGACCATCGCAGCCCGGCGCCGCCACCGGCCAACCCGCTGCCAAGCGCTATTCCCTCAAGGGCAGGGTCATCTCCGTGGACAAGAAGGCCGGCACAGCCAACATCGATAGCGAACCCATCGCCGGCTTCATGGACGCGATGATCATGCCCTACATCGTCAAGCCTTCTTCCACGCTGGATCAACTGCAGCCCGGCGACTCCATCACCGCCGATGTCGTCGTCGAGCCGGACAAGTACTGGCTCGAGAATGTCAAAGTCACCGGGCACTCGAAAGTTCCCGCTGGCACGCCCACTGCGACCGTGCATATACCGAATCCGGGCGACCCAGTGCCGGACTTCAAACTCATCAACCAGAACGGCAAGCGTATCTCGCTGCATCAGTATCGTGGCCAGACCCTGCTGCTCACACTCATCTATACGCGCTGCCCGTTCCCCGACTTCTGCCCGCGCATCAGCCATGAGTTCGCCGCGATCGACGGGCAGGTCCGCGCCGATCCGGCACGCTACGGCAGAACGCACCTGCTCAGCATCAGCTTCGACCCCGCCCACGACACGCCCAAGTTCTGCGCGAATACGGCTTCTCCTGCGCCGGAAGCAAAGATTCCGCGCTCTTTACGCATTGGGAGTTCTCTACGATTCCGCCAGCCGAGTTACCTAAATTTGCCGATTATTTTGCTCTGACCTACAAGGAAGAAGGCGGTCTGATCACGCATTCGCTCAGCACCGCAGTCATCTCTCCCGACGGAAAGATCTTCAGGTGGTATCACGGCGCCGACTGGCGAGCCTCCGACCTGCTGCAGGACATTGCCGCGGCCGCGCACCCCTCCCGCTAGCGCACGGCTATCAGTCTTAGCGTACGATTTAGAACGTTCTCGGGAATGACTTCTTCAGCGACACGCCCTTGAAATTGCTGTTGCAGGAGGGATCCTGGTAGCACTTGCGGAACGCCGGTACCACCAGCGCCTGCTCCACTGTCGGATCATTAAAGTTCGCCAGCGTCTCGGTGGTGCGGTGTGCTTCGGAGCTGTGCCCGGTCTTTTGGTAAGCTTCGGCCAACAGTTTGCAACGAAAATGGATTGTTGGTGTCTTCCTCCGCGCGAGGTACTCGAAAATGTGCAATGGGCTGATTGGTCGCCCGATGGTGCAGCCCTGGCGGTGGTGCATGAAATTGGGGAGCAGGCTACTTCTGATGGCCGGCGAGGTCCACGACGGCGACGATGGTATCGCCTTGCAGATGGTGATCCACGAATGCAATCAAGTCGCCTTTGGCTGGGTGTCCGATCCGTCGCGAATGACTATGACGAACACTCAGGTACTGAACAATCTGGCAACGCAGACGACGTTACCGCAGAACCCGACATGGAAGGATTTGCGTTTGAGGCGAGGGTTGTTGATTGCCACGTGGCGGGCATCGCTGGACTACTCGCTGGGCAGCATGGCTGCTGCGCGGTTCCGCTTGTCCACAAAGGGCGAGAGCAAACTGCAACAACGACAGTTTTGCGCGGTCTGGGGCTAACAGGATTGTATCTGCTGGACACCATCCCTGCGGCATTCAGGCAAAGCACGGTCATTCTTTTCCTTCGTACTCATCCGCTTGCTCAGGGAACCGCTCACCCCAGAGATGCTTTCCCGGCTCCAAGCACTCAGCCCCAATTTGCTTCTCCGAGGAGCCCTCGCGAGCAACGATCCAAGTGACTCGGAATTGTGCTTGCGCATGGCGGTATTGAATTACGATCTTGTCTCCAACCTTCATCTCGCCTCGATAACCACCCAACTGCACACCATGGTTGCTCACATCGAGAGTATGCGCGAGATGGCTATCCTTACTCCCGGCGATCCAGAGTCGCACTGGTACGACCGATTTGGTTCTCTTCGACCGCCGTTTGACTTCGGGAAATCGAGGCATGTTCCACGCTCACTCCGAGTAGCCGTCGTCGCCTACGTCATCCTCATCGTCATCGTCATCATCTTTTTCTTTGCCGTCGTCTTCCTCTTCGTCCTCTTCCTCGTCAGGCTCTTGGCGAAAGAGAACGTCGTCGGCTGCCGACCGATGAGGAGGGTCTGCGTCAGGGCGTTCTGGATGCATTGTGGTCATGGACAGAGGGTACGCCTCGTACCGTGTTCAGCCGTAGACCGAAATCGAGATCGTTCTGAATAGAGCCTAGAGGACATGAGCGTTGGTAATGACGAACAGGGCTCGCCTCACTGAATTCGTCTCCGGAAGGCGGCACACTTGTAAATAGCACCACAAGTTATGCCAACGCAAATCGAGAAGACAACGAAAGGGGAAAAATGAAAGGCATCTATTCTGGCAATCAGGACTGGCTCAGCCGACAACGTTGGATTCCCATCGTGCTCGTAGTGGTCACGGTTGTCGGCGGCTGGGTAGTCGGTTCCAAGAGCAAGAAGGGATTTGCGGACAAGGATTGGGAAGTGCAGCAGGGGCAGCAATCCAAGGAAGCAGCCACAGGATCAACTGCCACTGGGACTGACAACAGTTTGGGCGATGCGGCGAAGCGCATGAAACATCACAAGGCGTGCTTGGAATTGAAAAAGGATAATCCAAGCATGGTCTGCCCATAGAAGGAACGTTTTCTCACTTCCTAGCCCCAAGTTCAGTCATCGAAAAGACGCCCCAGCTTTTCCTGTTTTAGTGTGCCGTCGGCCAACGCAAAGCCGTTCCAGCAGCAGGTTGACAACGGTGGAGCACAAGCCTAGCATCGAATTGAGCAAGCTACCTCTTTCTTACTCGTTCAGGTTCTCTGAACTAAGTCAGCCCATCTGAAGTTCCCCCCTCTTAGATTGCCGAAGGAGGAACTGCGTTATGACCCTATTAACCCGTTGGGAGCCTTTCCGTCAATTTTCCACCATGCAAGACCGAATGAACCGCATGAATCGTCTTTTCCGGGAGGCGTATAGCCCCGAAGGCCCGGAAGAGGCGTTGACGACCACCAGCTTTGCACCGCCCGTGGACATCTACGAAGACGAGCACAACATTACTCTGAAGCTTGAGGTTCCGGGCATCGAAGAGAAAGACATTGATGTCCGCATCGAGAACACCACCCTCACCGTCCATGGCGAGCGCAAGATGGAGAAGGAAGAGAAAGAGGAGAACTTCCGTCGCGTGGAGCGGCAGTTTGGCAGCTTCACCCGGTCGTTCACGCTGCCCAGTTCCGTCGATCTGGAGAAGGTGAGCGCCCACTATGACAAGGGCGTGTTGAAGATCAACCTCGCCAAGAAAGCAGAAGCCAAGCCCAAGCAGATTAAGGTGAATGTTGGCAGCGAGAAGACCCTCGAAGCCAAGGGTCACGGCAAGGCCGCGTAAGACCAGTAGTCAGCGAGAGAAATGGGAGGCGGCTTTTCTCGCCTCCATTTTACTTGCCATCCCGAGCGCCGCCGAGTACGTGCAGCGGATTGATCGGACTCCCGTCAAAATGACATTCAACCGCAAGCTGGCACTGGTGATGGGAAGGTTCACAGCCGAAGATGCCGCCAAATCCATCCAAAACTCCCGACGCATCCCGGAGTTAGTGTCCGTTCAGGTTCAAGTACAACCAGCTTTCGTTTGAGTCTAAGCTTGGCGTCCACTCAGGAGGCTCACACTTTGCCTGTCCAATCGTCACGGATTCAGATCACACGAGGATTTCATGGAATACCTTCGCCTAGACCATCCACCGGATCGACTGATTCTTTGTAATCGTTCGAACTGCGAACACATCGCCGACTATCTAGAAGTCAACGAACATGGACGTGAGGACTTCGCCTGCGCGGCCCACACCAGCAGCGTCAGGCATGCCTCAGTTCTGCCGAAGGGCGTGCCGAGCGCCGCACGGTACGAGAGCCGACCCGCGGCCTAACCTGCTCTGGACTTCATCTAAAGTGCCCATTAAAAGGGGAGCGCTCTTATGCAAAAACCACAGCAAGAAATCCGCTGTTCAATCTGCGACAAGCGAGTGACGTTGCAGGAGGATACGTGCTTCGATGAAAACGGCAAAGCCGTCCATACAGACTGCTACGCAAAACGAATCTTGCAAGACAATGATCGGCTCTCTGGCACTGCTGCTTGATTTGTCGAGGTAGGGGATGTTCTATTCCATTTGGTTACTTGCCGCAGCATTGGCGGGTTGGGCTGCTGGCAAGATCGCAGGGGACGACGGATTCGGGACAGGGGCGGACATTCTCCTCGGACTCACGGGCGCTTTCGTGGTTCGTTGGTCCCTTGAGAACATCGGTATTTCCCTGAAAGAGGTGTACCTGCTTCTGTTCTCGATCTGGGGAGCAGCCGCATTCCTTGCCGCTTTGTTAGACGCCACAATCGGTCAAAGACTCGATCCCGACTCCAAGGCGATTAGCCCAATCCTGCTCGTATCCAGTTACCATAACTTCGCGAAGTCTGGGGTGCCTGTGCGATGGCGTGTGACAGCGCCGGAATGTGATCGCAAGGGGCGCGTAAAATCGTAAGCGGGCGTGGATAGGGCGCAGCGGAGCATCCATCAACCAACCATGTCCCTCAGAAAATAGTATTCATCGAGCACCTCGCCGGAAACGGAAGGCGGCTCTGCCTTCGAGCCAAGTGTGCGAGCGTTCGAGGAAGATAATGTCGGGTTATCGTGCACAAGTTGCTCTATGCGTTCTTCAATCTGGCTCCGATCCTCATCGGTCAGCGACTTCCTGAACTGAGCCCGTTCTGCATTCGCTGGCCGCTGTTTTCCTCTGGCCCACTCACGCATTGCCAC